>CAXTUQ010000044.1:337-19147 GCA_964247405.1 uncultured Acetobacteraceae bacterium | reverse complement strand
GTACAGAGCCAGGCGCTGCTGCTGCCCGCCGTGGTCGATCTGGCGGAGGCCGATGCGGCGCGGCTGCTGGCCCATGCCGACGTGCTGCGTCCGCTTGGCCTGGAGATCGAGGGTTTCGGCCCCGGCGCCATCCTGGTGCGCGCTCTGCCGGCGGCGCTCGGCGGCCCGGACCCGGCGCCGCTGCTGCGCGACCTTGCCGACGAGTTGGCAGAGTGCGGCGAGGCCACGGCGCTGCTGGTCCGGCTGGACGCCGTGCTGGCCCGCCTCGCCTGCCACGGCAGCATCCGCGCCGGCCGCCGCATGCAGGGGGCCGAGATGGACGCGATGCTGCGCCAGATGGAGGAAACGCCGCGCGCCGCCACCTGCCCTCACGGCCGCCCGACTTTCCTGAAGCTCAGCCGGGCCGAGATCGAGAAGCTGTTCGGGCGGCGCTGAGGCGCCTCAACGGCGGCTGATGTCCCATGGGGCGCGCGACGCCTCCATCAGCGCCTCGCCACGGCCGATGCCGATGTCGGACAGCAGCCGGTCGTCCATCTCGGCCAGCAGCCGCCGGGTGCGGTGGGCGCGGCGCATCTCGGCCAGCCGCGCCAGCGCCCGCTGGGCAAGAGACGGGCGCACCGGACGATCCGGGAGCCGGTCCGGGCCGGTGGGAGCGAGGTGGATGCGGTTGAAAGCGCCGTGCGTCGCCATGGAAGCCTCCATTTGTCCTGACCGATGCGGTCAACACGATAATGGGTCACCGCCCAGCATCATGGAAACGAATTGCTATGATATGACTTATCAGCGATACTGATGACCATGACCCTCCCCGCCGGCCTTGACCCCGACCTGCTGCGCGCCTTCGCCTATATCGCGGAGGAGGGCAGCTTCACCCGCGCGGCGCAGCGGGTCGGGCGCACGCAGTCGGCGGTGTCCATGCAGGTGCAGCGGCTGGAAACCCTGCTGGGCCAGCGCCTGCTGTCCCGCGGCAAGGGAGGTTCCGTGCAGGTGACGCCGCACGGCCAGTTCCTGCTGCAGCGGGCGCGGGAGCTGCTGGCGCTGAACGACGAGATCTGGACCAGCTTCCGCGCGCCCACCGTGCAGGGGACGGTGCGGCTCGGCACGCCGGACGACTACGCGCTGCGCTACTTGCCGCAGATCCTGAAGCGCTTCGCCGACAGCTACCCGGCCGTGCAGGTCGATGTGCTGTGCATGACGTCGCGTGACCTCTTGCAGCGCCTGCGCGAAGGCGAGCTGGACCTCACGCTGTGTTCAGAAGGAACTCCGGGCATAACCGGGCCGGCCGTGCCGCTGTGGCGCGGGCCGCTGAGCTGGATCACCTCCACCAACCATGCGCCGCATCGGCTGGACCCGCTGCCGGTGGCGCTGGCCGCGGACCATTGCACCTGGGCGGCGGCGGCGCTGCGCGCGCTGGACGCGGTGGGGCGGCGCCACCGGATCGCCTACCGGTCGGCGACACAGTTGGGCACGCACGCCCCGGTGCTGGCCGGGCTGGCCGTCACCGTCTCGACGGTGTCCTGGCTGCCCGACGGGCTGCGACCGCTGCGTCCGGAGGAAGGGATGCCCGCCCTGCCCGAGTTCGGCATCCTGCTGCTGCGCCACCCCGATGCGCGCCAGCCGGTCACGGACGCGCTCGCCTCCTACATCACCGAGACGTTCCAGACGGAGACGCTGCGCGACCGGGCCGCCGCGTAACTGATGCGAAGGGGGGCGGTTACAGGTGGGCCAGCACGCTTTCCGCCGTGCTGACCTCGAAGCCGCCGGGCGACTCGATGCCCAGATGCGCCACCCGGCCGTCCTCGATGAGCATCGCGTAACGCTGGCTGCGGATGCCGAGGCCGCGGGCCGTCAGGTCCAGCTCCAAACCCAGCGCCTTGGTGAACGCGCCGGACCCGTCGGCCAGCATGGTGATCCGGCCGTCCACGCCCTGGTCCTTCGCCCAGGCCTGCAACACGAAGGGGTCGTTCACCGCGACGCACGCCACGCGGTCCACGCCTTTCGCCCGCAGCGTGTCCAGGTTCTCCAGGTAGCCCGGCAGGTGCTTCATGCTGCAGGTGGGGGTGAAGGCGCCGGGCACCGCGAACAGCACGGCTTTGCCCGTCCCGAACACCTCCTCGGTCGAAACCTCCTTCGGCCCGTCGGGCGTGGCGGCGGTCAGCTTCATCGAAGGTAAAGTGTCACCGATTTTAATCATTTCGCAATCCTTGGTGATGCAAGATGCGGGAGTCGTAGCCGTCCGGCGCCCCCGAGTCACGTCGCCCAGTCACGTTCCGCTGATGCGGGCGGATTCGGCGGGGCGGGGGTCATGATGCGGCCACGGCCGCCGCCGCCCGACGATCTTGCTCCGACGCCATCACAGGCCAACTTGATGCCCATGACCGACCCTGACCCCGACTTTGGCGCCGACCCCGACGCGACCTTCCTGACCGGCCAACTGCTGATCGCGATGCCGGCGATGGACGACCCGAACTTCGCCCACAGCGTGATCCTGCTGTGCGCCCACACCGACGAGGGCGCCATGGGCATCGTGCTGAACCAGCCGCTGGCCAAGCCGAGCTTCGACGCGCTGCTGGCCCAGCTCGACGTGCAGCCGGTGCCGCCGGCCCGGCAGATCCAGCTTTGCCAGGGCGGCCCGGTGGACCATGGGCGCGGCTTCGTGCTGCACACGTCGGACTGGACCTCGGACAGCAGCCTGCGGGTCGACGACCGTTTGGCGCTGACCGCGAGCCTGGACGTGCTGCAGGAGATCGCGCAGGGCGGCGGTCCCAAGGAGGGTCTGCTGGCGCTGGGCTACAGCAGTTGGGGGCCGGGCCAGCTCGACCGGGAGATGCAGGAGAATGTGTGGCTGTCCGCGCCGGCCAAGATCGACCTGCTGTTCGACCCGGACCACGAGAGCAAGTGGCGCCGGGCGCTGGCGATCCTGCGGGTGGACCCGGTGCTGCTGTCCAGCGCGGCGGGGCGGGCTTAGGCTGAGCGCGACATCTCTGGTGTCGGTTTGCTTTAACGGCTGGAACATGAGGCCTGTAGTACGTGGGTTCCACGCGACGGAGAGCACGGTTTTTACCCCTTGAACGTTGGAATTTTGCCTGACATGGTTGGAAAAGCTTGGACCAACAGGCCCGTCTGACGCCATCCAGGCCAGGCGTTGCAACGGCAGCGGAACGGGAACGTGGGCGTCAGGAACAAGTCCTATTGGGACCAGGCATCGGAGGCGGACTGGGACGTCGCGCGACAACGCGAAGCCGCCATCGCGCCTCTCGCCGCTCTGCGTCGGACCGATCCGCGGCTGATCGACGAAGTGGCCGCCGCATTCGGCCTGCGACGGGCCCGTGTCTATGCCCTCGTCGCCGCATTCAGGGCACGCCCCTACGCCTCGACGCTGCTGCCTGCGCGATGCGGACGGCGCGAGGGGACACAGCTCCTGCAGCCTGAGGTCGAACATCTCATCCAGGCCGGCATCCGCGATGTCTACCTCAAGCCCGAGAGACCCACGGTCACCTACCTCGCCGGCAGCATCCGCGGTGCCTGCCGCGCGGCAGGCTTGCCCGAACCGTCCGACCGCGCGATCCGCGCCCGTATCGCGCGCATCGATGCTGAAACCCTCTTGCACGCCCGCCACGGCTCTGCCGCGGCACGCTGCTTCCGCCCTGCCGGGACCGGACGGGAAGCTGGCGCGCCTCTGGATCTCGTGCAAATCGACCACACCCTCGCGGACGTCATCCTCGTGGACGCGACGCGGCGCGAACCGATCGGCAGGCCGTGGCTCACGCTGATGATCGACGTCGCGACCTGCATGGTCGCTGCCGCCCACGTCTCGCTCGATCCGCCCTCCTCGCTTTCGGTGGCGCTCGCCCTCAGCCAGGCGGTGTTGCCCAAGGCGCCCCACCTCGTGCGGTTCGGGATCGAGGACGGCTGGCCCGTGCAGGGCTTGCCGCGGACGCTGCATTGCGACAACGCCAAGGAGTTCCGCGCCGCGGCGTTGGAGCGCGGCGCCATCGAGCACGGTGTCCGGCTTGAGTTCCGCCCGCCGGCGCGTCCCACCTACGGCGCCCACATCGAGCGGCTGATCGGGACGGTGATGGGCGCGGCCCACCTGCTTCCCGGCACGACCTTCTCCAACGTGGCCGTACGCGGCGATTATGACAGCGCGGCCAGCGCGGCGATGACCTTGGAAGAGTTCGAGGCATGGCTGCTGCGCCAGGTTGTCGGCGTCTATCACCGCACCGTCCACCGCGGCCTTGGCGTCCCGCCGCTCAAGGCTTGGGAGGACGCCATGTCCCGCCGCGACCCCGCGCCGATGTCGGCGGACCCGAACCGCTTCTACCTGGATTTCCTTCCGGCGCAGCGGCGGCTGGTCCGCCGTGACGGCATCCGGCTGTTCGGCATTCACTACTGGGACAGCGTGCTGAGCCCGATCGCCGGCAGGAGCGATACGCCGCACCTCGTCAAGTATGACCCTCGCGACCTGTCGCGCGTGCACCTGCGCGACAGCGACGGCGCCCACTGGGCCATTCCATACCGCGACCTCTCGCGTCCCCCCGTCACGCTTTGGGAGCATCGCGCCGCCGCGGCGCAGCTGCGCAAGGAAGGGCAAGCGGCCATGGACGAAGACACCCTGTTCCGGGTCGTCGGAGAGCAGCGTGCCGCAGCCGCGGCCGCCGTTGCCCGGACCGCCAAAGCCAGGCGTGACGCGGAAAGGAACCGGCGCGCGAGGGGACGGCCGACAGGTGAACGCCCCCCGCCTCGCCCGGCATCGGGCAGCTCGTGCGCAAGTTCGCCCGCGAGCACCCGGCCTCCTACGACCGCCGCACCGGGACCACGGCCCAGCCCGTCGTCTGCTTCCAGATGCCGCCGCATCCCGACGAGAAGGCGTTCTGGACCGAGCTGCTCGCCGCGCTCAGCGCCCCGGCCCGCAGCTTGACCACGACCATTGACCTGCAGCGAGCGGCCCGCGACATGCTGCTGATGGTTGGTGCGCGCATGCTGATCATCGACGAGGTGCATTCCTTGCTCGCCTGCTCCTATCGTTCGCAGCGCATCCTGCTGAACACGCTGAAGTTTCTGGCGACCGACTTGCGCATCCCGTTGGTCTGCGTCGGCACGGCGGACGCGCGGCGCGCCTTGATCACCGACCAGCAGCCGGCCGACCGCTTTGAGGCCATCGAGCTGCCGCGCTGGGTGGACGACACGAGCTTCCATCGTCTGCTCGCCAGCTACGCCGCCAGCTTTCCGCTGCGGCAGCGTTCGGACCTGACCGCCGCTGCGCTGCGGCACCGCATCCTCGACCTGACCCAGGGCGTGCTCGTGCGCGTCGCCCGCCTCCTCGAAACCTTGGCCGTGGACGCGATCCGCAGCGGGCGCGAGCGCAGCGAGGCCGCAGATTTGGACGCCGCGCCGTCTTTCGCGCCGTTGCTGTCCATGGCCGCGGGCGAGGCGATCAGGGAGCACGCCAACGGTGCCGGCTGACGGCGGGCTGCGGCGCTTCGTCCCGACCGTGCCTCCGCCGCAGCGGGATGAACTCCCGTCGTCCTGGCTCGGCCGGCTGCTCGGCGCTTACCGTCTCTACCTCCAGGACGTGAACCATTTCCTGCGCTCGCGCCCGGACGTGGGCAGGATGGACCTCCTCACCCTTCGCGCCCTCGATGCAGCGCCGCCGGAGCGCGTCTTGCGCGCCGCCTCTGCCCTCAGCGCCGCGAGCCTGGACGAGATCAGGGCACTGTCCCTCGCGGAGCGCTATCCACAGTGCTCGCCACGTTGGTTCTCGACGGACCTGATCCTACGAAGATCGCCTGGGTTGGATTGTCCTGGGTTGGATGATGCCGATGGCGGCGTGAGCGCCGTTTGTTGTCCCGATTGCCTGCGCGACGACAAGGGGCTGGGGAGAGTCGCGCACATCCGCGCCCATTGGGCGCTGATTGCGGAAACGATCTGCCCCTTGCACCGGTGCTCCCTTCGCAAGCAGTGCCCGGGCTGCGGAGGGGTCTACAAGGACTACGCCTTCTCCCATGCCGCCGGGGTCTGGCGCCCGTGTTGCGACTTCTGCGGATTGCCCTGCGACGCGGTGCCTGGGGACGCGCCGCCCGCATCCTCGGCGCCCGGCATAGAGTCCCTGTTGAGCTTCGAGGCCAGCCTCGGCGCGGCGCTGTAAGGCCGGTCCGTTGGCCAGCGGTGGGACAGTTCAGGGCGTGGGTCAGCACTGCTGCGTCTGGTCGGCGACCTCGGCTGGGCCCTTGTGCAGATTGCGAACGGCTCTGGGGAACTCGTCATCGCGCGCCTGCAGAGGCCGCAGTTCCTCTTCCTCCGAAGCCACAACGAGGAGGAAGGCGAGTGTACGGACGTGCAACTGCCTGATCTTCCGGTTGAGAGCCGCAGGGCGGTGTTCGCCGTCGTCGCTGCGATGCTCCGGCCCGACCTGGCTTGCCAGATCTGGCCTGACGCGCACGCCTTTCGAGACGATCCGCTTCGCGACCTGCTCGAACACCTACGGATTGAGGATCGCTCGGCATTGCTGGCCCGCGCCCGGGCTTGGCCGCGTTCGCTGCGGGTGCGGATCGCGGTCGAGTGCACAACACCGCTGTCCCGTCAGCGCAAAAGAACCGGCACCGGTCGGCCAGGCCGCAAGCATGAGCGCCAAGGACGTCTCATGGTTTGAAGCCGAACCGCTTCACACATTTTTGGTCGGCGCGCGTCGTCTCAACATGGCAGGGGTGTCCCAGTTAGGGTGTAGTCTGCCTGCTACGGCACGCACCCAAGCAGGAACAGCGGCTTGCGGGTCGCCAAACCAGGTGAGTTCAATTGGGACAGCAAGGGCCTCTACGCGCCGCGCTTTACTGCCGGGTCTCGACGGCGGACCAGTCCTGCGCGCGGCAGGAACGCGACCTCGCCGCCTTTGCCGAGCGCGCCGGCTACGAGGTGGTCGGCACCTACAAGGAAACTGCCTCCGGGGTGAAGCTGGATCGGGCCGAGCGGCGCAAGGTGCTGGCCTTGGTGCAGCGGCGCGAGATCGACGCGGTGCTGGTGACGGAACTGTCGCGCTGGGGGCGCAGCACGACCGACCTGCTGGCCACGCTCAAGGAGCTGGAGGCCCGGCGCGTGTCGCTGGTGGCGCTGAACGGCATGGCGTTCGACCTCACGACGCCGCACGGGCGCATGATGGCGACGCTGCTGGCCGGCATCGCCGAGTTCGAGCGCGAGCTGACCCAGGGGCGCATCCGCTCCGGCATCGCGGCAGCCAAGACCCGTGGCAAGCGGCTCGGCCGCCAGCCCGGGCAGCGGCCGAAGTCAGATCGGCTCGCGCCCAAGGTGCTGGCGCTCGTCGAGAAGGGAAGAAGCTATCGCCTAATCGGGCGCGAAGTTGGGCTCAGCAAGAACACCGTCGCGGATATCGTCAAGCGGGATCGATTGTAATGTAGACTTTGCTGTCATGACATGATGCGCTTAGGAGCTAATGGCTGCGGATCGCCCAGGACATGCGACGACTTACCCACTTATGGAGGATGACGATCCGTGGCCAATACAGCTTACCTAGTCATACATATTGGAGAATGCTACAAGGTATTGGAAGCTCGCACGGCAAAGGAGTGGTATGAACGAATTGTCGTGAAAGCTTTGAGACACCTGCTTACCAGCAAAAATTAGAAGGGCAAGTCGAGGCAGGAGGTCGGCATGAAGCGCGTTATGCTTACGCAGGTATTCTGGCCAGCACTTCTTTTCAAGCCGCGTCGTTAGTGCTTTTCACGGTCACAGGCTTACGCTTATGCGGCTTGGCCGGCGTTCCAAACAGATCGGGGCAATCGCGCAACAGCGTTTCGACGAACGGGTAAAGCGCCTCAAGGTGCGTGCGCATCGAGCAGACGGCCGCTTGAGAGTCGTTGGCCAGGATCGCATCGACGATTTCTTGATGCTGGATTATTAAAGTCTCGATCCTCCCGGGAACCGGCGCCGCGAGATACCGAACACGATTCAGGGTCACTTTCACAGGCTCAAGGAGCGACCAAAGCCGTCGAAGGCCGGAGACAACGACGATGTCGCGATGAAGGTCGTCGTCTGCCCGGTGGAAAGCCATCGCATCGCCGGCAAGGAGCGCCCTGTTCTGGCGCGCCATCGTCTCCTTGAGCAAGGACTTGCCACGACCATCCGCTCTGCGTGCCGCCAAGCGCACCGCCGTCGTTTCCAGAGCCTCCCTGATGACCATGGCCTCGAAAAGGTCCTCGGGATCAATGGGGGTGACGTGAGTCCCCGACCGCGGCAGCGTTGAGACGAGCCCCTCTACCGACAACCTTATCAAGGCTTCTCGTACTGGGGTCTTGCTGACGCCGAGTATGGTCGCGAGCTCCTTTTCGGAAAGCGTTTCTTTGGGCTTCAGGACCAGTTCCCCGATTGCTTGGCGGATGATGGCGAAGATGCGGTCAGTGGCGGTCGCATCCCGTTCGGCCTCAGTCCCAAGGTGATGACTGATGCGCTCCAGAGCGATCCTGCGTTCATCTCGTTCCGACACGGCGCTTCCATCAAGAGGCATCGGTAGACCTGCGGCGCAGGTCTAGCTGTACTCTCTACCACGGCATGATGAATGTGGAAGGCGTATTCCGCTTGACTGATATATTTAAAGATGGAATCGTATATCAGATGCTATGAGGGAGCCGCTCTACCCCACTCTGGTCGCGTTCAAGCAACAGGACACGGCAGGTTCGGCAACGAGCAAAGTGCAGAGGACGCTCACTGACCAAAAGATGAATGTTTAGGCTTACTTCGATAGAGAAAAATAACAATCACACGCATTTAACTATAAGTGCCTTACTGCTATGTATCAACAACAAAAAGGGGGAAACTATGAAACGTCGATCTGAGAGGAAACTCTTTGCTATGTTTACTATGGCTGGATCGATGCTGGCCGTCCACGGAGTTGGAGACAGGGCTGCTGCCCAGGATGCAGTTAAGTTTCAAGCAAAGACTCCTCTCGTCATTGGCTACACGGCTCAAGATCTCTCGAACCCTTACTGGCAAAACTACGCTGCTGGCGTAAAGGCGGAGGCGGCCAAGAACGACGCCAGAGTCGTGGTCGCGGACGCCAAGGCGTCGCAGCAGAACCAGGTTTCCGGAAGCCGGAACCTGATTAGTCAACGCATCAGCGCGCTGATCGTGTCGCCTGTCGAGCCTGCAGCGCTTCCAGGAATGATCAGCGCCGCCCATAGCGCATCCATTCCCATCGTCGTCGGCGATGTTGGCGCCGCAGGCAACTACGACGTCTTCGTCCAGTCTGACAATCGCGCGGGTGGTGCGCTCGCGGCCGACTACATGGCCAAGAAACTTGGCTCCGGCGACGTGAACGTCGCGGTGATCGATCTTCATCCCGGCTCCACTGTCGGAACCGACCGAGTTGGCGGCTTCAAGACCGAACTCGCGAAGTTTCCCAACATGCACATCGTGTCAGAACTCAACGGCAACGACGCGATCAAGGAAGGTCACGACGCCGCGGCGAACGCGTTGGCGAAAAACCCCGACATCAAAGGGATCTACGCAGCCAACGACAACGAGGCGCAAGGAGCGATTGCCGCTATCCAGGAGGCCGGCAAGGACCCAAAGGACTTCGTCATCGTCGGTTTCGATGGCAATGCCGGGTCGATCGCCGAGATTGGCAACGGCACTCAGACCGCGACCGTCGCTCAGGACCCGTTTGGTCAAGGCCAACTCACGGTGAAGTTGGCTCTTCAATTGCTTGCAGGTCAGAACATTGACTATAGCAATCCACAGACCAAGACGATCCAGCTTCCCGTGCAGCTCATCGACTCGAGCAACCTCGCTCAGTTCAAGGCAGCACGCGCGGGCCAGCAGTAAATAACGAGGCCGCAGGCGTGATAGCCGATCAGGTTGAGAGGAACCGTGTTGTGAGACAGACGTCACAGATCGGGGCCACATCTCAGCAGACTGGCCTGCTGGTGGCGCAAGATATCTCGAAGGACTTCTCAGGCGTCCCCGCACTCCGCGGGGTCTCCCTGAGCCTGGCTGCAGGGGAGGTCCACGCCCTTGTCGGCGAGAACGGGGCGGGCAAGAGCACGCTGATCAACATCCTTGCCGGCCTGCTGCAACCGTCGGCGGGCTCGCTCCTCATCGAAGGAACCGAGGTGAAGCTTGCGGGGCCGCAGTCGTCCCAGCACGCCGGCATCAGTGTCATCAGCCAGGAATTCCGGCTCGTTCCCCAACTGACCGTTTCAGAGAACATCTTCCTCGGGCACGAGCCGCGCAGAGGAGGTCTGATCGATCGAAAGAAGGCTCGACAGCTCACCCGCGATCCTTTGCGCGAGCTCGGTCTCGATATCTCCCCCGACCGGCGGGTCGCCAGCCTTACCATCGGCGATCAACAACTCGTTGAGATCGCACGCGCGCTCACGCGTGAATTCCGCGTGCTCATCATGGACGAACCCACGGCGGCGCTCAGCGAAGTCGAGGTCGAGCGACTTCTCACGCTGGTCGAGCGGCTACGGGACCGCGGAACCGCCATCCTATACGTGTCGCACCGGCTGCCCGAGGTGTTCCGAGTGTCGACCCGCATTACGGTGCTGCGGGATGGCCAAAGGGTCGCATCACTGGCGACGGCCGAGTCCAGCATCGACGAAGTCGTCACACACATGCTTGGACGTGAGCTCGAAGCCCAAATCCAGCACCAGCCGCCGCCCAAGGCGAGGGCAGAAGGTCACAGGCCAGACGCTCTCGATGTGTCCGGCTTGCGTTGCAAAGGGCTGATCTCTCCGATCGACATCCGCGTCACACCCGGCGAGGTCGTCGGGATCGCCGGACTGGTCGGTTCCGGCCGCACCGAGTTGATGCGGGCGCTGTTCGGGGTCATCCCTTCAACCTTCAGGCATTTCACGGTGAACGGCCAGGCGGTTCGCCCTAAAAGTCCGAAGGGCGCCATTGGCAAGGGCATCTTCATGCTCAGCGAGGATCGGAAGGCGGAGGGCATCATTCCCCTGTTGTCGGTGCTCGACAACGTGGTCGTTGCCCAGCGTACGTGGGGCCGGGTCCTGCTCAACAAAGCCAGGGACAGGAGCAGCTACGCGTCCATGAAGGACAGGATGCGAATCCGTGCCTCCAACCCGGGTGTGCTGATTACCAGCCTGAGCGGGGGAAACCAGCAGAAGGCGTTGCTAGGGCGCGCCCTTCTCTCGGATTGCCGTGTCCTGCTGCTCAATGAGCCCACGCGCGGCGTGGATGTTGGTGCCAAGGTCGATATCTATGGATTGATTCGTGAACTCGCCGCCACCGGGGTCGGCGTGATCGTGAGCTCTTCAGAGGCAGCCGAACTGGTGGCCGTCGTTGATCGCTGTGTCACATTCTACGCCGGCGCCGTCGTTGGCGAGCTTACCAAGGAGCGGATCACGGAGGAGGACATTGTCGCCGGAATCCTGGGGCGAGAGCACACGGACTCCCCGCGGTCCGGCGACAACCTTGTCGCGCCAGCAGCCGACGCCGGCTTGGGACCTCACCAATGAGCATGCAGCAAACCATGGACTTTGGTACTGCCGCGGAGCAGCGACGACGCGCCGAGTTCTTGGCGGATCGTGCGGCGCGGCGCGAGGAGCTTATCGATCGCAGCGCCATCTTGGCGCCATTCGTCGTGATCGCGGTACTCGCAACAGCCCTCGTGCCGGGCTTCCTGTCGCTGGCCAACGTGCAAAGCGTGCTTGTCAACGCCGCGATCGTGGCGGTCGTCGGCTTCGGCATGACCTTGGTCATCGTCATTCGCGGTCTGGATCTCTCGGTCGGTGCCGTCGCGGCCCTGACCTCGTGCGTCGGGGCTGCCGCCATAAACGCCTTCGGCACGCCGCTCGGCCTCGTTGCGATGCTTCTGCTCGGTTTGCTCGCAGGCGTCGTAAACGGCGCACTCATCATGGTTCTGCGGGTGCCCGCCTTCGTCGCCACTCTCGCGACCATGGGCATCGCGCGGGGCGCAGCCCTGCTGTTCACGAACGGGGAGCGGGTGCACCTCAATTCAGGGAATGTTCGACAGCTGGCCATTGACAAGCTGGTGGGCATTCCGCTGCCCTTCCTCATCGCGCTTGCGTTGTGCGGCGCCTTCTATCTGCTCCTTGAACGCACCCCGTTCGGCCGCCATGCGTCGGCGGTCGGCGGAAATCCCGGTGCGGCGCGTGAAGCCGGTCTGAACGCGGAATGGATCGGGATGGTCGTCTACGCCGTGTCCGGAGTGGCCGCAGCCTTCGCCGGCCTCCTGCTGGTGGCACAGCTTGGCACCGTGGACGCCACGCCGATCCAGGGCTTGGAGCTGCAGGCCATCGCGATCGCCGTTCTCGGTGGGACCAGCATCGCTGGCGGCGCGGGAAACCTGCCCGGCACCTTCATGGCTTCGCTGCTGCTTGCGATGATCAGCTCGGCCCTCAATCTTCGCGACATTCCCGGGTATTACCAGTATCTCGCGCTCGGCCTGCTCCTTCTGCTTGCCCTCGGTCTGGACTCGATCCGCAGTCGAATTCGCCGGGTGATCACGAGCGGGGGTCAGCCATGAAGCTCTCCAACGACCAGCTCACGGCCCAAAGCCCAACGGTTGAGCTCGCGCCGCCGCCCGCGCAGTCCCCGTTTTCGATCAAAGACTTCGCCTCGCGGTATGCGCTCCAGATCTTCACGGCGACCGCGCTGATCGCGGTCGCCATCTTCCTTCCCGACTTTCGACAGTTCTCGAATTTGCAGGACGTGGCGCTTCAATCATCCTTTGCCGGCCTCTCGGCCGCAGGAATGACCCTGCTCATCATCGGCGGGATGATCGATCTCTCGGTCGCCGGCATCATCGCGCTGACGGCCGTGACGATCGCGAACTTGCTTCCTCACGTGCCGCTCGGCGTGGCGGTCGTTCTGGCGCTCGGCGTCGGTGCCCTCCTCGGCCTCGTCAACGGCTTCATCGTCACCAAGCTCAGGTTCCCGCCCTTCATCGCGACCTATGCGATGCTGAACGTGTATCTCGCGGCAGCATTCATCTGGACCCATGCCTCGACAATGGCGCTGACGAGCGATTCGTTCCTTGCTTTCGCCTCCTCCGAAATACTTGGCGTGCCGCCGATGTTCATCGTCATGCTCCTCGGTGCCTTGGGCTGCTCCCTGCTCCTGCATCAGACGCGGTTCGGCCGCGATCTGCGTGCAATCGGCAGCAGCGAAGTCGCCAGCCGGATGGCCGGGCTGGCCGTCGACCGTACCCGGATCGCGGCCTTCGTCGTGTTCGGGTTGCTCACCTCCGCGGCAGGCATCGGCCTCGCTTCCCTGCTCTCCTCGGCGTCGGCCAACATGTCGATCGGCTACGAGCTCAACGTCGTCGCCGTTGCGGTCGTGGGTGGCACGAGTTTGTTCGGCGGAAGCGGAACGCTGCTCGGAACGGTCACCGGCGCGGTACTCTTCGCCGCCTTGGACAACGCGCTCAACCTTCTGAACGTGTCGTCATACTGGCAGTACGTCGTCGCAGGAGTCGTTTTGGCGGTGGCGCTCGTCGCTGCGAGCCGCCGCGAACTGGTGGGCACGCGCGGCAGGAAATGATGTGATGGCTTGCCAGGCCGACCTGTCGGGCGGCCTTTGAAAGATGTCATGGCAAATGCTTTCGCCTCGGGCCGAAAGCAAGCCGGAACCAGAAATGAAGGAGAGACAAGGGTGGAGATGCGGCAAGAGATCGAGCAGCTGATCGCGGACGAGGGCGGCGTGCTCCGCCTCGATCCCGCCCTCGTCGGTCGTGACTGGCTGCCGCCGGGTCGCCGGCTTGGACTGGAGCACCAGGAGTACGATCTTGGCGAGCGCGGGTTCGTGTGTGAGCGCTGGCTCGCCTCCACAACCCACGCGGACAACGTCAAGGGACCCGACGACGAAGGCATCAGCTATATTCGGGCGGCGGATGGAAGAAGGATCAACCTTGCCGCAGCGATCGAGGCGGCCCCTGACCTCATCATGGGTGCAGACTATGCGTCGACGCATGAGGGCCTCGGGCGACTGGCCAAGATTTTCGACTTCGGCGCACGCATTCCCTACCACATCCACCCCCCGGCCGAGCAGGCCGCGTTGGTGGGCCGACGCTCGAAGGACGAAGCCTATTACTTCCCGCCAGACGTCGACATGGGCGACCACCCCGAGACGTTTTTCGGCGTCCACCCCTACATCGCGCGCGGCCCACGCGAAGACGTGCTCCTTCCCTACCTGCAGCGGTGGAATGACGACGCGATCCTGCAGCACGCCTTCGCCTACAAGCAGATCGCCGAGGAAGGGTTCTATATAGACTCTGGCATCCTGCACGCACCGGGCACGGCGCTCACCATCGAACTGCAGGAAGATTCTGATACTTTGGCGATGTTCCAGGCGTTGAACGCCGGGACGATCATCAGCAAGGACCTCCTGTTCAAGGATGTCGGCGATGCGGACCGGGCGGTCTTGGGGGAGCATGCGGTGCTTCGCTGGATCGACTGGGACGCCAATGGAGATCCCGACTTCTATGAGCGCCGAGTGATCCGCCCGACTCCGTCATTGGAGGCCGATGGCATCGAGGAGGCTTGGATCTTCTGCGGAACTCGCAAGTTCAGCGGCAAACGGCTGCGTCTCGCCCCGGGGGCGCGGATGACTTCGGTCGAGCGCGGCGTCTACAGCTTGCTGGTTTGGCGGGGCGAGGCGACAGTTGCCGGCGTCAGCGTGCGCGGCGGACGGCCGGGCGACGACGAGCTGCTTGTCGTGCACGAAGCCGCGACCAAGCCGCACGCGATCGTCAACTCCGGGCCGGGCGAACTCTTGATCGTGAAGTTCTTCGGTCCCGACATCAATCCGGATGCGCCACCGGCGGGCATCCGCGCCTCCTCTACCCAAGCCAGTTGAACCGGAGCTAGCGACGAATGAAAGCCATCGTCTATGACGCCCCTCGCTCCTTTTCCTATCGCGACGTCGCCGAGCCCTCACTCGAAAGCGACGAGGTGCTCATCCATGTCAAGGCTTGCGGGCTTTGCGGCACGGACCTGCACATCCACGAGGGGGAGTTCAACCCTAGCTTCCCGCTGATCCCGGGCCACGAGTTTACCGGCGAGATCGCTGCCGTTGGCAAGGCAGTCCGCGGCTGGCAGGCAGGTGACCGCGTCGTTGCCAATTGCAATCGCTCGTGTGGAGCCTGCTTCTACTGCAGGCGTGGCCAGTATCTGCGCTGCGAGAACTTGGTCGCTTACGGCATCCAAATGAATGGCGGCTTAGCGGAATTCGTGTGCGTCAAGGCGAGCGACGTGTTCGCCGTGGCCTCCCTGTCCTGGCGTGAGGCGACCATGGTGGAGCCGACCGCCTGCGCGGTGCACGGCGTGGAAGTCCTGGACGTCAAGCCCGGCGCGAACGTGCTCATGTTCGGCGCCGGCCCGACCGGACAGGTCCTGGCACAGCTGCTCAAGATCAACGGAGCGGCCAGCCTCACCGTCGCCGCACCGGCTGGACCGAAGCTCGCGCTGGCCGAGCGCCTCGCCGCTGACCGCGTCGTGGCCATTGATCGCAACGACCCCGAACAGCACCGACGCGCCCTGAGGGACATCAGTGCCAACGGGTTCGATTACGTCGTCGAGGCCACAGGTGCCCCGGAGATGTGCGCGGAGGCGATGCAGCAGACCCGTCGTGGCGGCAAGGTCCTCATTTACGGCGTCTACCCGGACAAGGCGACGTTCTCCGTCAACCCGTTCGACGTTTTCCGGCGCGAGATCACCATCAAAGGCTCTTTTGCCCAGATCAACGACTTCGGCCGGGCACTGGCTTATCTCGAGAGCGGGAAAGTGAAGGTGGACGAGATCGTCAGCGATGAGTTCGAGCTGAAGGACTGGGACCGAGCGCTGGACAATGCCTGGAATCGTCGCAGCATCAAGGCCATCCTGATTCCGCCGGGATCGTGAACAACGATGTCACGTCGGCCAACCCGGCCGGGTGATCGCGGCGCGTCGATGATGACACCATCGCTGCACAGCTTCCGTTGGGTCGACGTCGGTTCCTCGTGAGGACGGCGAATTAACGATAGCTGTAGGTTGATCGCTGGTCAACGATACGCGCCGCCTGATTGTGTTTATGGTCTATGCCGCGGAGCGTGCTATCCTGCCCGTCTCGACTTCACTCATTCCGCTGGGCTGATCGAGGCATAGCTGACCGTCACTGCGCGTAGCAGGCGGCCTCAATGAGGCTCTGCATGGCCGGCGGGAGAAGTTGTGTCATGTCGGCGCTTCCGGCCGATGCGACGATACGCTGAACCAGAGGTGCTGGTGCAGGCGCGGTCGGTATCGCGCCGATCCGGCGCGACTTCTCCGAAGGGTGCGTTGACCAGTTAATTGCTGGTGTCTGCGAGTGAAATGCGGCATCGGAGCCTCATGGCGACTGACCCGCTTCACACATTTCCAGCCGTAAGCGCACTTTTGACCACTGGAAGCTAATCATTAAGGAAGAACGACACCAGGGCACATCGGACAGGACGTGGGACGCCGACATGGCCCGGCGACTGGTCGCCCGCATGACCGAAGCCGGTTGCCCTCCCGAGGCGCATTTCTTCGAGGGCGAGGACCATATTTTCCGCGCCGCTGCTCGCAATCGGGAGTGGGATCTCATGGTGGACTTCTTCGGCCGACATCTTGCTGGAGGTCGATGACCGCTTCGGATCGTGTGCGGCCATGAGCCGATGGGTTCAAGCGTTGGATTGTTCACCAGCACCGCTCTACCAAACAAAATGTGAAACCGCCGCCACCGGGAAAAGCCCGGCCGCCGTCGCCTCCGCCGTGATCGCCGCGTCGCCGCCGCCATGCGCGCCATGCAACCCGCCCAGCACCCAGCACGCATCAACCCCCACCGCCGCAGCGCCAGCAATATCGGTGCGCAGAGCATCGCCCACCGCCAGCACCCGGGACCTCGGCACCCCCAGCATCGCCAGCACGGGCGCGTAGATCGCCGGGTCAGGCTTGCCGAGCGAGCGCACCGTGCCGCCCATGGCGAGGTAGCGCACCGCCAGCGTGCCGGCGCAGACCACCCGGACGCCGCCGCGGATCACCTCCAGGTCCGGGTTGGCGCAGATCATCGGCAGGCCCCGCGCCGCGCAGTCCTGCAGCACGTCGTCATAGGCCGCCGGGTCGGTCGGGCTGAGGTGGTCGTCCGGCCCGGTGTTGAGCATGAACCCGGCGCCGTCCGGGGTGTCGCAGATGTCGAGGTCCAAGCCGTGCAGCACGTTGCGGTCGCGCTCCGGGCCGAGGTGGAACACCGCGCGCCCGAGCGCCTGGTACCACGGGTCCGGACGGTCGCGCAGCATCAGGTACGTCGCCTCGCCGGAGGTCATCACGCCGTCGAACTCGCTCGCGGCAATGCCCATTTTCCGAAGCTGCCCCTGGATTGCCCCGGCCCGGCGCGGCGCGTTGGACAGCAGCACCACCCGCTTGCCTGCCGCGCGCAGCGCCGCCAGGCACTCGGCCGCACCCGGATAAGGCGCAACCCCGTCATGGATCACGCCCCACAGGTCGAGGATGAAGCCGTCATACTCTGCCGCCAGCGGGGCGAACCCGGACAGGCGCCTCATGCGTCCACGCCCACGGCGTCCATCACGCTGCGGAACCCCGCTTCGCGCAGCCCGGCGGCCAATTCGCGCTTGATCCGCGGGACCACCGCCGGGCCGCCGTAGCTGAACGCCGTGTAAAGCTGTACCAGATGCGCCCCGGCCCTGATCTTCCGCAGCGCGTCGCCCCCCGTGGACACGCCGCCGCAGCCGACCAGCACCAGCCGCCCCGCCGCCAGCCGATACGCGCGGGCCAGCAGCCGCGTGCTGGGTGCCAGCAGCGGCGGGCCGGACAGGCCGCCGCTTTCCCCCGCCGCCTGGGACCGCAGCGTGCCGGGCCGGGCAACGGTGGTGTTGGACACGACCAAGCCCTCCACCCCGTGGCGCACCGCCGTCTCGACGATGGCCTCCAACCCGCCGTCCGGCAGGTCGGGCGCGATCTTCACCAGGAGCGGCGGGCGATGGGGCACCGCGTCGCGCACCGCGGCCAGGATGGCGGCGAGCCTTGCCTCGCCCTGCAAATCCCGCAGCCCCGGCGTGTTCGGGGAGGACACGTTGATCACGACGTAGTCGGCGTGCGGCGCCACGGCGGCGATCAGGGCGGGGTAGTCGCGCTCCGGGTCGGCGCCGTCCTTGTTGATGCCGACGTTGGCCCCCACTGGTACGTATCCTGGCACCCGCCCGCGCGGCAAGGCGGCCAGGCGGGCGACATAGGGCGCCAGGCCGCGGTTGTTCAGCCCGTAGCGGTTGATCACCGCCCGGTCCGCCTCCAGCCGGAACACCCGGGGGCGCGGGTTGCCGGGCTGCGGGCGTGGGGTCACGGTGCCGGCCTCGATCAGGCCGAAGCCCACCCGGCGCAGGCCGCGCAGCGCCACGGCGTCCTTGTCGAACCCGGCGGCGAGGCCGACCGGGTTGGGGAACACGAGGCCGAGCGCCTCCACCCGCAGCGCCGGGTCATCCGGCGCGGCGTCCCGCCCGGCCAGTCCCAGGCGCAAGGCGGTGATGGCCAGGCGGTGCGCGCGCTCCGCATCGGTCCGGCGCAGCAGCGGCATGAGGGCGGAGGCGATGCTTGGCGTCATGGCGCCGGTGTCTGCCCCATCCCCGCCGGCTTGAGAAGTGCGTGCGCCGCCGCTAGACCGGCAGCATGTGGAACGAGCCTTACTTGGAAACCTGCTGCCGCTCGGCGCTGCACCGCCTGCTGTTGTGCGGCGCGCCGGGCCGCCCGGGCGGGTTGAAGGACGGGCCGTGCCTGGCCCGCCTGTCCGGCCTCGGCTTCGCGAGGGAGC
>CAXTUQ010000044.1:0-327 GCA_964247405.1 uncultured Acetobacteraceae bacterium | reverse complement strand
GCCATGGGCTTGGCCGCCGAACGGGACGGCCGCTATCACGCGACTGAGGCCGGACGCGCCCGGCACGATGCGGAGATCATGAAGCAGCCGGCTTAAACCGCCGTTTCATCGTTGTTTTCGGGCGCCGCCCAGCCCGCCAGCCCGCCAGCGACGATCCCGCGGCTGCGCAGCGTCCAGTCCAGCCCGCCCAATGCCTCGCGCCACAGCCGGGCGTCGCAGCGTTCGCGTGGCCAGGCCGGGTTGGGCGCCCGCCCGCGCCAGCCCCAGAAACGGAGGATGCGGACGTGCAGCAGCTCGATCCGGCGCCGGCGATACAGAACATCGAGG
>CAXTUQ010000043.1:0-19185 GCA_964247405.1 uncultured Acetobacteraceae bacterium | reverse complement strand
ACAAACCAGAGACTACGCCGCCAACCTATTTCCACCACCTCCGCGACGGCACCCGTTGGGCATGTCATCTCGCAAGAAACTTCTGCTCCAGGTCGCGGACGCCCTCACTGCCGATGACTTTGATCATGTCGGCAGATGGTTCACAGACGACTTTCGGTTGCATGACCTGAACAACCCTGACTGGCCTGTAGAATATGAAGGCGCACGACAGATGCTTTCAAAGGTTAGGGACGGAGTTTCTGGGGTCAAAGTGGAGATACTTGATATGCTGGAAGAAGGTGATCGGGTGGCCGTTCGGTGGCTATTCTCGGCAACGCGGGAGGGGGAACCTCGGCATCTCTCCGCTGTAGGTATTTACCGCTTCACCAACTGCCTAATTTCAGATGACTGGGGGATAGCCACCAGCGGAACTTGTCCTTGAGTTCGGTCGGCAGCACAGCCAAAGGACAACTCAAACGTGAAAACTCTCCCCGCACCCGCAGCGCCCCTTCTCATTCGGATTGCTGAACGTAAACCCGGACACAAGGTCCTTCACCTCGTAATCCATCACGCTCCCGATCAGGAACAGACTGGCCTTGCGGTCCACCAGCACCGTCAGCCCCTTGTCGGTCACGGTCTCATCGCCGGGTCCGGCGGCGGGGACCCAGCTCATGTCGTAGCTGAGGCCGGAGCAGCCCTTGGTGCCCACGCTGATGCGCAGCAACATCCCTGCCTGCCCCTTGGCATAAAGGCTGCGCAGCCGGTCGGCGGCGGCGTCGGTCAGGCTCATCAGTGGCGGCAAGGCGCGGCGCGGGCGGGCGGCGGCTTGGGTGGCGCTCATCGGAGGCTCCGTCAGAACATGTTCAGCGCGAGGCGCGCGTCTTCGGTCATGCGGCTGGGGTCCCACGGCGGGTCCCACACGGTATCGACGTGGCAGGATGCGACGCCGGGCACCGCCATGATGGCGTCCTGCACCTGCACCGGCAGCTCCTGTGCGCTCGGGCAGCCCGGCGCCGTCAGGGTCATCTCGACTTTCACGTTGCTCGCATCGTCGATCTCCACGGCGTAGATCAGGCCGAGTTCGTAGATGTTCACCGGAATTTCCGGATCGTACACCGTGGCGATGGCGGACAGCAGGGCGTCCTCGGTCGGCTTGGGGCTGACCTCGCCATCAGGCGTCCAAGTGGAGACAGTCGTGCCGCTGGTCGGGGCTTCACTCACTGGTCGACTCCTTCTCGCCATCCAGGGCCGCCAACAGGGCGTGCCATGGCAGGGTCACGCATTTCACGCGCGACGGGTATTCATGCACGGCCGAAAGCGGATGCACGTTGCGCAGCGCCTCGTCGCAGGCCTCGCACCGCCCGGTGCGGGCCATGGCGGCAACTTGGTCGGACAGCGCGCGGATGTGATCGACGGGCTGGCCGCGCACCGCCTCGCACATCAGGTCGGCGCTGGCGACGGTGATCTCGCAGCCGCGGGCCTCGAACCCGGCCTCCGCCACCCGGCCGCCATCGCGGCGCACGAACACCTGGACGCGGTCGCCGCACATCGGGTTGTCGCCCCGGGCAGCGGCGTCGAACGCGACCGGGCGCTGCGCATGGGCAGGAGACCGGCCATGCGTGCGGATCTCGGCGCTATACAGGTCGCGGAGGTCGTCGAACATCTAGGCGAAAAACTCCCGCACGCGCAGCAGCGTGTCGGCCAGGGCGTCGATCTCGGCCATTGTCGTGTAGATGCCAGTGCTGGCCCGGGCGCTGCTGTCCACGCCCAGGCGCCGCATCAGCGGCTCCGCGCAATGATTGCCGGCGCGCACCGCGATGCCCTGGCGGTCCAGCAGCGTCGCGATGTCGTGGGCATGGGCGCCCTGCATGGTGAAGCTGAACACCCCGCCGCGGTCCTGCGCCGCGCCGAGCACGCGGAGGCCGGGGATGTCGGACAGCCGGGCCAGCGCGTGGTCGGTCAGCCGGGCCTCATGCGCGGTGATGGCGTCGAAGCCGATGGCCTCGACATACTCGACCGCGGCCTTGAGGCCGATGGCCTCGACGATGGCGGGGGTGCCGGCCTCGAACTTGTGCGGGATCTCGGCCCAGGTGCTGCGCTCGAAGGAGACGGTGCCGATCATGTCGCCGCCGCCCATGAAGGGAGGCATGGCTTCCAAAAGCCCGCGCCGCGCCCACAGCACGCCGATGCCGGTGGGGCCGTACAGCTTGTGCCCGGTGAACAAATAGAAATCCGCGTCGATGGCCTGCACATCGACCGGGCGATGCACGGCGGCCTGGCTGCCGTCAAACAGCACCTTGGCGCCATACTCATGCGCCAAGGCCGCGACCCGCGCCGCCGGCACAACGGTGCCGAGCACGTTGCTCATGTGCGTGACCGCCACCAGCCCGACCTTGCGGTCCTGCAGCAGCGCCTCCAGCCCGGTCATGTCCAGCTCGCCCGCGTCGGTGATCGGGGCGACCCGCAGCTCGATGCCATGGGCATCGCGCAGCATCTGCCAGGGCACCAGGTTGGCGTGGTGCTCCATCTCGGAGATGACCACGGCCTGGCCGGGCTTCATGACGCCGCGGCCGTAGCTGTGGGCGACGAGGTTGATACCCTCCGTCGTGTTCTTGGCGAACACGACCTCATCGCGGGACGGCGCGTTGAGCAGCCGGGCAACGGCGTCGCGGGTGCCCTCGTAGGCGTCCGTCGTGCGCTCGCTCATCCAGTGCAGGCCGCGGTGGACGTTGGCGTATTGGGTTTCCATGGCCTGCACCATGGCGTCGATCACCGGACGCGGCTTCTGGGCGGAGGCGGCGCTGTCCAGGAACACGAACGGCTTGCCGCGCACCGTCTGCGACAGGATGGGAAAATCGGCGCGGATGCGCTCCACGTCGAATACAGGCTTGGTCATGACATTCATGGGCGGTGCTCCCACCACTGTTCGATGGCGCGCTCCAGCAGGGCGCGGGCGTCTGCGTGCGCGATGGGGTCCATGGCTTCGGCCAGAAAGGCGCGGACCAGGATGGCGCGGGCCTCCTCGTCGGGCACGCCGCGGCTGCGCAGGTAGAACAATTGGTCGGCGTCCAGCTCGCCCACGGTCGCGCCGTGGCTGCACTTCACGTCGTCGGCGTAGATCTCAAGCTGCGGCTTGCAGTCGATCTCGGCCTGCGGCGACAGCAGCAGCGCCTGGTTCATCTGGTAGCCGTCGGTCTTCTGCGCGGCCCGGGCCACCTCGATGCGCCCTTGGAACACGCCGCGCGAACGGTCGGATAGCACGTTCTTGATCGTCTGGCGCGAGCCGCAGTTCGGCGCGTCGTGCGCGACCACGGTGGTGATGTCGCCGTGCTGCTGGCCGCCCAGGAGCTGCGCGCCGTTCAGGTGCACCATGCCGTGCGGCCCGATCAGCCGGGCATGGATCTCCGTGCGGGCCACCCGGGCGCCAAGCGTCAGCACGAAGGCATCATACGTGCCGCGCTCCGCCACCTCGGCGAAGATGGTGCTGACGTGGAAGGCGTCGGGACTCTCATCCTGCAGGCGGATGTGAGTCAGCGCCGCGCCTGCGGCCACCACGGCCTCGGTGACAGCGTTGTGCAGATAGGACCCCTCGCCCCGCGCGATCTCCAGCACCGTCAGCTTGGCGCCCGCTTCCAAATGGATGCTGTGCCGCGGATGGAAGGCAATGGGGCGGTGCGCATCGGGCGCCACCGACAGCAGCACCAGCGCGCCCGCATCCACCCCGGCGGCGACGTGAAGCTGCACGCCGTCCTCTGCCAGCATGGTGTTCAGAGCCGCCATCGGGCGCTTGATGTCAGGCAGGCGGCCGAAGTACGGGTTCTCGGAAAACGGCGTGACCGTCACCCCCACGGGCGGCGTGGACAGGCCCGGCTGGTAGCGACCGTCGATCAGCACCAGGCGCGGCGCGTCGATGGCCTCGCCCAGGATCGGCGCCGTGGACACCTCCGACAGCGGCTCCTGAAAGTCGGTCTCGGCCAAAGCGCGCAGGCTGGTGTAGCGCCAGTCCTCGTCGCGCATGCTGGGCAACCCGCCCGCCTTGAACGCGGCGGCCGCGGCGTCGCGAATGGCGGCGTCGCCGGGCAGGCGGGCGCGCAGGCCCTGGTAGCGCGAAAGATAGGCGTCGGCGCCGTTGAGGATCGACTGGTTCATGCCGCGTCCGCCACCACGCCGGCGTAGCCATTCGCCTCCAGCTCCCGCGCCAGCTCCGGCCCGCCGGAACGGACGATGCGCCCCTGGGACAGCACATGCACGCGGTCCGGCACCAGGTGGTCGAGCAGGCGCTGATGGTGCGTGATCACCAGTGCCGAGAACTCCGGGCTGCGGAGCGCATTCACCCCGTCCGCCACGATGCGCAGCGCGTCGATGTCGAGGCCGCTGTCGGTCTCGTCGAGCACGGCGAGCTTCGGGCGCAGGATCGCCATCTGCAGCACCTCATTGCGCTTCTTCTCGCCGCCGCTGAAGCCGACGTTGACGTTGCGCTTCAGCATGTCGTCCGGCATGGCGAGCCGCTTCGACTCGGCGCGCGCCAGACGCAGGAAGCCCACCGCGTCAAGCTCGGCCTCCCCGCGCGCCCGGCGGACCGCGTTCAGCGCGGTGCGGAGGAAGTTGGCGTTGTTGACGCCGGGCAACTCAAGGGGCACCTGGAAAGCCAGGAACAGCCCGGCCGCCGCGCGCTCCTCCGGCTCCATCGCCAAAAGGTCCGCGCCGCCGAAGGTCACGGAGCCGCCCGTGACCTCGTAGCCCTCGTGTCCGGCCAGCACGTAGCCGAGCGTGCTCTTGCCCGACCCGTTCGGCCCCATGATGGCGTGCACCTGGCCGGCCGGCAGGTCGAGGGTGATGCCGCGCAGGATCTGCTTCTCGTCGATCCGCGCTTGAAGGTCGTTGACTGACAGCATTATCCGACTGACCCCTCAAGCGAAACAGCGAGCAGCTTCTGCGCCTCCACGGCGAACTCCATCGGCAGCTCCTTCAGCACTTCCTTGCAGAAGCCGTTGACGATCAAGCCTACGGCATCCTCCTCCGACAGGCCGCGGCTGCGGCAGTAGAACAGCTGGTCATCGGCGATCTTCGAGGTGGTGGCCTCATGCTCCACCTTGGCCGTCGGGTTGCGGCTCTCGATGTAGGGCACGGTATGGGCGCCGCACTGGTCGCCGATCAGCAGGCTGTCGCACTGCGTGTGGTTCCGCGCCCCGCTGGCTTTCGGCAGGATGCGGACCAGGCCCCGGTAGGTGTTGTCCGACCGCCCGGCGCTGATGCCCTTCGACACGATGGTGCTGCGCGTGTTCTTGCCGATGTGGATCATCTTGGTGCCGGTGTCGGCCTGCTGCCGGTTGTTGGTCACGGCGACGGAGTAGAACTCCCCGACGCTGCCCTCGCCCTGCAGCACGCAGCTCGGATACTTCCAGGTGATCGCCGAGCCGGTTTCCACCTGCGTCCAGCTCACCTTGCTCCGCGCCCCACGACAGGCGGCGCGCTTGGTGACGAAGTTGTAGATGCCGCCACGCCCGTTGGCGTCGCCGGGATACCAGTTCTGCACCGTGCTGTACTTGATCTGCGCGTCGTCGAACGCGACCAACTCGACCACCGCGGCGTGCAGCTGGTTCTCGTCCCGCATCGGCGCGGTGCAGCCTTCGAGGTAGCTGACGTGCGCGCCGTCATCGGCGACGATCAGCGTCCGCTCGAACTGGCCGCTGTTCTTGGCATTGATGCGGAAGTAGGTGCTCAGCTCCATCGGGCAGCGCACGCCCTTGGGGATGTACACGAAGCTGCCGTCGGTGAACACGGCGCTGTTGAGCGCGGCGAAGTAGTTGTCGGACACCGGGACGACGGTGCCGAGGTACTTGCGCACCAGCTCCGGATGCTCCCGCACCGCCTCGCTGATCGGGCAGAAGATCACGCCGGACTTCGCCAGCGTCTCGCGGAACGTGGTGGCGACGGACACGCTGTCGAACACCGCGTCGATGGCGATGTTCGGGTTGCCCGAGCCGATCACGCCCTCCATGCCGGCGCCCTCGACCCCGGCCAGCACCGCGCGCTCCTTGAGCGGGATGCCGAGCTTCTCGTACATCGCCAGCAGTTCGGGATCGACGTCGTCCAGGCTCTTGGGCGCCGGGCGCTTGGGGGCGGCGTAGTAATGGATGTCCTGGTAGTCGATCTTGGGATAGCCGACCTTGGCCCAGTTCGGCTCGACCATGGCTTCCCAAGCGGCGAACGCGGCCAGGCGCCATTCCAGCAGCCACTCAGGCTCCTCCTTCTTGGCGGAGATCATGCGGACCGTATCGGCAGTCAGGCCCTTGGGGGCGATGTCCATCTCGATGTCGGTCTCGAACCCCCACTTGTAGCCGGACTGGGTGAGGGACTGGACGGTGTCGATCGTCTCGGTGGCTGCGGGCATGCGGACCTACTCGGCAGAAATGAGGGTGAAAGCCAAATCTTCGGACTGCGGGGCCGCGGCCCTGGCCTGGAAGGGGCGCGGGACGTTGCGGTCCATGTCGGCGAGGGTGATGCGGCCGAGCGCCTGCCGCACCGCGTCGTTCACCAGGTCCCAACGGCCGCGGACGGGGCACAGGCACTCCGCCTCGCAGCCGGTCCCCGACCCTTCGACGCACGCCGTCAGCGTGATAGGGCCGTCGATGGCCGCCACCACGTCCGTGACCGGGATGGCCGAAAGCGGACGGGCCAGACGGTAGCCGCCGCGGGCGCCGCGCTGGCTGCTCACCAGTCCCGAACAGGCCAAAGCCTTGAGGACCTTGGCCACCGTAGGCTCAGGCAGGCCGATGCCGGCCGCGATGCCGGGCGAGGTCTGCACCGCCTCGCCATGCGACAGGCGGATCAGCACGACAACGGCGTAATCCGTGAGTTTCGACAACCTGAGCATGATGCAACCTGTAATCGGACCGGAGAAGTCCTGATTACTCCCAGATGAGCGGCCCGGCCCGCTCCGTCAAGGGCCGCGGCGCCCGCGCGGCGGCTTGTGTCGCAAGCGGAATCAGCCCCGGCTCAGCCCCCGGCTCAACCGTTGATCAGCAGGCCCGAGTACACCACCGGGCCCGTTGGTGCACCTGACGGCGAGCCGCCGGCCGGCTCCTGGCTGACCAGCAGCCGGGTGCCGGCGGCAAGACTTGCCCGCAGCAGGGTGCGCCCGCCGCCCGGCAATAGGCCGAGGCTGACCGGCGCCGGCGCGCCCTCCCGCAGCGCCCACAACTCCAAGGTGCGGTCGAGCGGGATGTTGAGCCGGCCCACGGCGGTGATGGTGGCCCGGCCTCCCTCCCCCCCCCGCACCAGGAACACGGCGCCCGGGCTGCCTTGGGCCGAGAGAGCAGCCAGCAGCGGCTCCGGCGCCAGCGGCTTGGGGGTCAGCACGAAAAAGGCGAGCACCGCGGCCAGCGCCAGCGACGCGAACGTCGTGCTGCGCCAAAGCACCGGGCTGCGCCATGCCTTCTCGAAGGCGCTGCGCCGCGGCACCGTGCGGCGGAGCACGACCTTCTGCAGCCCGGTCGCCAGCGCCAGGCGCTGCCACAACTCCGGCGGCGGGAACTGCGGGGTTATGGCGGCCGCGAGCGGGCCGAGGCGGTTCTGCCAGGCGACGATGCTGGCGGCGACGGCCGGGTCCTGCATCGCCAACACCTCGATGGCGCGCGCCTCGTCCGGGGCATACAGGCCCAGCACGTACTCGGCCGCGTCGAGGTCGCGGTCGCCCGGCGCCGGGTTTTCGAAGGATGGGTCGTCGGACTCCGGACCGCCGGGGTCGGACGGCATCATGCCATCCCGCCGAGACAGGCGCGGAGCGTCAGCAACGCGCGCCGAATGCCCGACTTGATGCTGCCGAGCGGCTGGCCGACGCGCTCGGCGATCTCGGAATGGGTCAGTCCCTCGAAAAAGGCGAGCAGGACCAGCCTGCGGCGGCCGGTGTCGATCTCTTCCAGGCAATGATGCAGCAACATGCCCTCCTGGGTCGCCAACAGGCGGTCGAGCGGATCAGGATCGGTGTCGGCCATCTCCGGCACTTCGGCGCCGATCCCTTCCCGGCCGATGCGGGCGACGGAGTCGAGCGCGCGGTAGCGGACAAGGCTGAGCAGCCAGGCCCGGCCATTGCCGCGCGCCGGGTCGAACCGGGCGGCATTGCGCCAGACCTGCAGCATCGCGTCGTGCACCGCGTCCGCAGCGAGCGCCGGCTGGCGGGTGATCCGCAGCGCCACGCTGTAGAGGATGCCCGATTGCAGGTCATAAAGCCGGCGGAAGGCGACTCCGTCCGCCTGCGCGCACCGCGCCAACAGCATGGCAACCTCGTCGGAATGAGTCTCGTCTGCATCGGCGTCCCTCATGCCGGCATCATCACCGCCGGTTCCGAGGACGGCAAGCCGGGCCGGCTAGCGCAGCATCACCGGCTGGCTTTTATCTTGTCATTCCGGAAACGGGACGTAATCAATTCCCCGGATCACGCCGTTGCTCTGGATCGCGTCAAGCGTTGTCACTTTAGGCTGTCCATCAAACCGGCCGCTTTCACGGCGGCAACGAGCACTGTGCTTCTTGGAGATGATAGTGTCGTTGATGACATTTTTACTGGCATAAATCGCAACATTGTCAAACATAATTTGCATAAAACAGGCGTAGTGAAGGTCAGCACAGGCAAGAACGCTTAAGTTACAGATCTAGAATTGGTATCCATATCTCTTTTTCTCAGTGATGCTTCAGGCAAGAAGCGAGCACTAACGTCATGTCTGTTTCAACATTCTCATTACCGCTGGCAGCACCAATTGGATGCAGGCGAATGTTAAAATAACTTCTGTGCCAATTTGCAAACTGGGGCAGCGGCCTTGCGAGACAGCCCGGGCTGCTGTTTTGGGCCGGCAGCAGCTTTGCTATACGGCGCTGCCGCGCCGTGCTGTCGGCAGCCCCTTGATAGGACGGAGCCACCTTGAGCTTAGAATCGCCAGCGAAACGCCTTGCCGTCGCCCGGCCCGTCTTCGCCCGTCACGCCGCCAGCCTGATCGTGCTGCGGGCGGGGCCGTCGGGGCTTGAGGTGCTGATGGGCCTGCGCGGTGCCGGGCACCGCTTCATGCCGAACCGGCTGGTGTTCCCCGGCGGCTCCGTCGAACCCGGCGACGCCTTGCTGCCGGCCGCCACGGAGCCGCGTGACGACGTGCTCGCCGCAGTGGGCCGGGCCGCCCGCCCGCGCCTGGCTCGCGCCTTGGTGGCGGCGGCAGCGCGGGAGCTGGAGGAGGAGACGGGCCTGACTCTCGGCACGCCGCCCCGGCTGGACGCGGTCGATTACCTGTGCCGGGCGGTGACGCCGCCGGCGAGCGCGATGCGGTTCAACGCGCGGTTCCTGGTGGTGGACGCGGCGGCGACGCAGGGGACGCTCGGCGGGTCGGGCGAGTTGGAAGCCGTGCGGTTCTATCCGCTGGCCGAGGCCCTGGCGCTCGACCTGGCCCTGGTAACCCGGCAGGTGCTGGAGCGGCTGCAAGCCTGGCTGGCGTTGCCGGAAGCGCAGCGCCGGGCGCGGCCACGCACGGGCGTGTTCAAGGAGCGCCGCTGGCGGGAGGAGTAAGCATCTCCGTATGCGCCTGGGACAGCCAGGCGTAGAACGGCCCGTCCGCGTCGAACGGGTCATCATACCCGGCGCGGAGGCTGGGGCTGTCCCGATACAGCAGGCGGGCCTCCCGCGGGATTTCGACGCCGTTGCTGAACGCGGCGTAATGCCAGTAGCCGTCCGGCACCGCCGCGGGCTGCCGCCGCGCAACCTGGCGGCGATACCAATGCCAGATCTCCAGCGCCTCGATGCTGTCGCCGGCATAGCGGTCGAGCATGACGTCGCCGACCGAGTTGATCTTGGTGAAATGCATGAAGCGCAGCGGGGCGCCGTTGACCCGGATGCCGCCATCGGCGCCGATGGATAGCCGCCGGGTGCTGAGGTTCCAGCTTGCGACGTTGCAGCCGGGGTCGCGCAGGACCGCCACGCCGTCGAACAGGCCGGGCACCAGGTCAACATACTTCTGGTCGGTGAACAGACCGGCGGCGAGGTCGTCATAGCAGGCGCGCAGGAGCTGCGCCGCCCACCACTCGGCGAAGTCCCGCCCCGTCCCAAAGCTGCGCACGGCGATGAAGCCCAGGTTGAAGGCGCCGAACCGCAACGAGGCCAGCTCGTTGTCCCCCATGACGCGGGCGTTGCGGTTCGGGCTGGTCTGGTGCGGGGTGAGCACGACCGCGGCGCCGTCCAGCGCCGCCATCACCGTGTCAAGCGGGTGGAACACGGCGATGTCGGGGTCGAGGTAAACGACCGCATCGTAGCCCGCGTCCATCAGGCGCAGCATGGCGCCGGCTTTCACGGCGGTGCAGGCCTCGACGATGTCATGCTTGAACAACCAGGCCCGCGCCCGCGGGATGCCGAGGTCATCGAGGCCCAGCACGATGTCGAAGCCCGCCAGCAGGTCCGCCTCGGCCGTTTCGGGCGGCGGCTCGTCCACCACAACGGCGCAAACCGCCCAATCCGGATGCGCGGCGCGCAACGTGGCCAGCAGGGTTCGCGCCCGGCCGAGATAGGCGTAGGTGAAGCTGGTGAAGCAGCAAATCCGGCTCATGCCGCCGGGGGAGCGCCAGGGGGCGTATCCGGGAAGGGCAGCGTGGCCGTCATGCCGCGGGACTCCAGGCGGCCCATCTCCGATCCCTGTTCCCCGCACAGGCGGACGTAGGCGATGGCGGCGCCGGAGGCGAAGAACTCGATGACGCCAGCGGTGTCGGGCATCACCAAGCCCCTGCCCCGGGCCAGTACCATGTCGGCCACGTTGCCGCTCCCGGGCAGGGTGACGACATCCGCGCCGGCGGCGACGGCCTCATAGGCGACGAGGCAGAACGTCTCGGGCCAGGGCGACAAGACCAGCACGAGGTCGATCGACGCCGCGGCCAGCGCGTCCGTCATGGCGCCGCGGGCGTCGGCGCTGACCTTGGTCACGACGGTCTCGACGCCGGGCAGCGGCGGGTCGGGCGGCAAGGTGGTGAAGTGGAACAGCCGGTAGCCTCCGTGCCCGGCGAGCGCGCCGGCGACCTGCGCGAAGGCAGGCCAGCCCTTGTTCGGCGTGGCATAGCCGACGAAGCCGACACGGACCGGGTTGTCGGGCGTGCCGCGCGGGCTGGCGCCCAGCAGGCCGTAGCGGGCGGCGCCCGGGCGGACACGGGCGTACTCATGCACCTGGGCCGACAGGTGCGGCAGGCGCGCGGCGGCGTGCCAAACGGCCAGCGCCGCCTCCGAGGGCGCCACGACGTGGAACGGGATGGCGGCGAACAGGCGGCCGATTTGCGCCAGGTGCTCGTCCCGGTCCTCGCCGTACACGCAGATCCGGCAGGCCATGCTGCCCGGCGGCGGGCCGCCGCAGAACGCCACGTCGTTGCGCAGCAGGTTGTAGCCGACGCACACGGCCTCGTAGTCGTTGACCCAGAACACCGCGGCGGCCGGGCCGAGCGCGGCATGGAGGGCGATCAAGGGGTCGATCTGATGGCCGAGCAGGCAATGCGCCACGAAGCGCCGCGCCGCGGGCATGACGGGCGACAGCTCGGCCAGCGCCCGCGCCAGGTCGGCATAGGTGGTCAGCCCGCAATACGCGCCGTCCATCGTGAGGTGGATCAAAGGATCTCCCCCAGGGGGCGCCAGCATCAGCCGCGCCGCCGCCGGGGCGATGTGCAGGTAGGTTTCGTTCCGGGCATTGAACGCCGCCTGCTCGTCCGCAACCAGGATCTGCACGCCGCCCGTGGAATGGGTGTAGCGGTCGTGGCTCACCGAAACGGTGAGGCCGGACGTGCTGGCCAGCCGGTCGGCTATGGCGGCGCGGAGGGCATCGGGCGTTTGCAACGGTTCGTTCGGCGGCGTGCCGACCCAGCGGGCAGTGGCGGGCATCGCCTGGGCCAATACCGCGCGTTCGGCTTGCCGCCGGGGCGCGGGATGGCGGCCCTCCCCCCTGCCGTGCGCCAGGTAATGCCAGAACGGGTTGACCTCGGCGTCCACCACGTCGGCGTTGTTCCGCACGTAGAACCCGGTGTCGAACCAGGCATTGGGGTTCCGCAGCTCGTCCGCGCCATGCAGCATGAAATGCTCGAACGGGTCCATGCCGGACTCCCTCACGTCCTCGTTGTTGTCCAGGTAACACGCGGCGTCGAACTCGGGGGCGATCAGCGCCCGCGGCGTGAAATCGGCGATGGCCGGCGCGGGCGGCGGCCCGCCTGCCGCCGCGTGCTCCCGCATAAGCGCCGCGACCCCCGGCCGCGTCGAGCGGATGCCCTCACCCGTCAGGGTGCCAGATGCGCTCATCGCTTCGCCGCGAATCGTGCCGTGCATGGTTCCGTCTGCCTCCGATACGGTTTTGGCACGCCGCATCATCGGACTCAAACAGGCTTCGTCAGGCGGCCTTGCGGTCGGCGTCGGCGCCGAACAGGTAATCCACGTCGTCCTGCTCCAGGGCGGACAGGTCGGCGCCTTCCGTGAAGGCGATGCTGGCCAGCTCCGCCTTGCGCTCCTGCAGGTCCAGGATACGCTCCTCCACCGTGTCGGCGCCGATGAGCTTGTACACGAACACGGATTTGGTCTGGCCGATGCGGTGGGCGCGGTCGGACGCCTGGTTCTCGACCGCCGGGTTCCACCAGGGATCATAGTGGATCACCGTGTCGGCGGCGGTGAGGTTCAGGCCGCGCCCGCCGGCCTTGAGGCTGATGAGGAACAGCGGCACCTCCCCGGCCTGGAAGGCGCGCACCGGCTCCGCGCGGTCGCGGGTGTCGCCGCGCAGCTCGACGAAGGGGATGCCCGCCTCGGCCAAGCGCGGCTTGATCAGGTCGAGCATGGAGGTGAACTGCGAGAACAGCAGGATGCGGCGGCCTTCCGGGATCATCTCGGAGACCATCTCCAGCAGGTCATCGAGCTTGCTGCTGCTCTCGACCAGCCGCGCGGAGGGCAGTTTCACCAGGCGCGGGTCGCAGCAGACCTGGCGCAGCTTCAACAGCGCGTCCAGCACCACGATGCGGCTTTGCGCCAGGCTGCGCTCCGCTACCTGCTCGCGCACCCGTTCGTGCAGCGTGGCACGGATGGCCTCGTACAGCTCGCGCTGGTCCGGCGCCAGGGTGATGCGGCGCAGGATGGTGTGCTTGGGCGGCAGTTCCGTCGCCACCTCCGACTTGGTGCGGCGCAGGATGAACGGCTTGATGCGGCGGACGAGCTGCATGCGCCGCGTGTCGTCGCGCCGCTTCTCGATGGGCGTGCGGAACCGCTTGGTGAAGCCCTGGCGGTCGCCCAGCAGCCCCGGCATGAGAAAGGCGAACTGCGACCACAGCTCCTCAAGGTTGTTCTCGATCGGCGTGCCGGACAGGCACAGGCGATGGCGGCTGTCCAACATGCAGACGGCGCGGGTCGCCTTGGCGGCCGGGCTTTTGATCGCCTGCGCCTCGTCCAGCACCACGACGTGCCAGGGCAGCGCCTTCATCTCCATCACGTCGCGGGCCAGCAGCGTGTAGGTGGTGATGACGACGTGGATACCCTCAAGGGTCTGCCGGCGCTGATGCCGGTCCAGGCCGTGCAGCACGGCCGTGGACAGATGCGGCGCGAATTTGCCGAGTTCCGCCGTCCAGTTGCTGATCAGGCTGGTCGGCACGACGATCAGCGCCGGGCGGTCGAGGCGCCCGGCGGCGTGCTCGAACACCAGGTGCGCGATGGTCTGCGCGGTCTTGCCCAGGCCCATGTCGTCCGCGAGGAAGCCGCCCAGCCCATGCGCGCGCAGGTGCTGCAGCCAATCCAGGCCCTGCTTCTGATACGGGCGCAGGTCACCCTTGAAGGAGGCGGGCAGCACGACCGGCGGGATGTCCGCGTGGTCGCGGAACTGGCCGACATAGGACTTGATGGTGGCCGCGTTCTCGAACCGGGTGGAAACGACGTCTTCCAATTCCAGAACCGTCGCGGCCTCGGTCGCCGGCAGCAGCAGCGGGCCGTCCACGACGCGCCCGGCGGACTCGATCAGGTCGCCCATGACGGCCAGCAGGCGGCGTATCCGCTCTGCCGGCAGCTTCACCACGCGGCCATCGTCGAGCGTGGTGATCAGCTCGTCGCCGACGATTTGCGCCGCGTCCAGGCCGCCCCGCTCGATCAAACGGCTCAGGATCGGCAGCAACGGCAAGCGCACGCCATCAATCTCGATGCCGAAATCGAGCGAGAAGCGGCCCGGCCCGGCGTCCGCCACCTGCACGTCATAGGTGCCCACTGCCTCCACCAAGCGCGGGCCGAAATTGCCGTCGATCATGTTGCGCCAGCCGAGCGCCTGCAACGCGGGCAGCCGCAGGGCGGTGAAGCGGTGCCAACGCTCGGCGGCGTCCGGGCCGACGAACACCAGCGCCCGGCGGCCTTTGGCGGACCGCCCCTCGGCGACGCGCATCTGTGTGAAGCCGTCCTGGCCCAGCAGGTCGAAGGCCGCAGTCTCGGCCGCCGGGTCGCGGCGGACGAAGGAGGGGCCAGCCGCCGTAGCAACGCGGACGAACTGCCGCTCGTCGTCGCCCTCCGTCAGCACGCCGCCGTAGTCGAAGTCGAGCGTGAGGGCGTCGAGCAGTTGCGGGCGGCCGAAGGCGTCCGGGCAATGCAGGCGACGGAGGCGGATCACGGGCGTGATCTCCGCCTCGACGACGGCCTGCTCGCTGGTTCGCGGGGCGACGAACACCGGTTCGGAAGCGCGTGGACGTATGGGGGCGACCGTCGCGGCCTTGCGCCGCAGGCGCACCCGGCCCACGGCGCCGGTGGCGCCATCGACGTACCAGGGGCCGAACTCGCTTTGCAGCACGGCGGACTTGGGCGGCAGCTTGGGGCGCAGGTGGGCGTCGAAGGTGCGGACCTCGCCGCTGACCAGACGCTTGCCGGTCGCGGCCCAACGGCCCTGGCCTGAACTGACCAACTGCTGCAGCACGTCCGGGAGCATTCCGGCCTCGATGCCGGTCCGGGTGGAATGGCCGCCGCCAAGCAGGCGGGCCAAGGAGCGGACCGCGGCGCCGACGGACGGGTCGGCCATGAGCTGCCGCGGAGTCGCCGCCTCGACCTTGTGCGTGACTTCCCCGATGAACAAGCTGGCCACCACCGCGGCATGCGGGGCGTGGCCCGGCGACAGGTCGAACACCACACGGCGCTTCTCTGGCACGGCCAGGCGGTCCAACATGCTGGCGGGCGCGGCCCGGCGCAGCGCCGGGTAGCGTTCCAGCGCCGCGAACGCCGTGCCGGCCAGATGCGCGCAGGCCGGGACCTGGCAGGTGCAGCGGGCGTTGAACGCGACCTGTTGCCCGTCCTCGTGCGGCTCCAGCGTCGCGGTCTGCTGCTCGCCGCGGTCATCGACGGCCCCGGTGATGAGGTCACCGGAGGCTGCGGCCCCGGGTCAGCGTGCGCGCGTCGAACATGCGGCCGAGGTCGTCGGAGGAGAACCGCGTGGGCATCGGGACAGGGAATCCTTGGTGGCAGGCGAGATCAGCCCGGTAGTGTAACCGATCTCGCCGGGCTATGCGCGCCCTTTAAGCAAGCGCCGCGCGAACCTGCCCATGATAGTCCTGATCCGGCACCGGACCCACCAGGGAGACCGTCGGATTGCTCGCGACCATCATGCGCGCGGCGGCCTTGACGTCGTCGAGCGTCACGGCCTCGACCTTCCGCATCGCGTCCTCGGGCGTCATGACCACCCCGTGCTCGAACAGGCTGCCGGCGATGCCGCGGGCCAGGCTGAACGGGCGCTCCTTCGCGGTGGCCAGGCCGACCAGCAGCGAGTTCTTCGCCCGCATCATGTCCGTCTCCGCGACGTGGGCCGTGGCCTTGGTGATCTCGCCGCAGGCGACGGTCAGCAGTTCGTCCACGTGCTTCGCCGTGGTGCCGGCGAACATCACCATCTCGCCGTGGTCCACGCCGTGGTCGGAGTAGGCGCTGACCGAGTACACCAGGCCGCGCTTCTCCCGCACCTCTTGGAACAGCGGCGAGGACATGCCGCCGCCGAGCGCCCGGGCCATCACCTTGTGCGCCCAGACCGAGGGATCGGTCTCCGGCACCGATTGCAGGCCCAGCAAGATCGTCACCTGCTCGAAGTCCTTGTCGGTGTTGCGCACGTGGCCACCGGCATACCGGGCCGGGGCGACCGTGACCGGCTCGGCGCGGCTGGGCAGGGCGCTGAAATGCTCCGTTACGTGCTCCACAAAGGTCTGATGGCTGAAATCGCCGGTGCCCACGACGACCATGTTCTCGGAGAAGTAGTTCTGCCCGACGAAGTCCGTGAAGAAGTCCCGCGTCACTTGCTCGATCAGCGCGGCGCGGCCCAGGATCGGGCGGCCGATGCTCTGCCCGGGATAGGCGGTCAGGCCGTAGCCGTCATAGGCGACGTGCGACGGGTTGTCGGCGCTGCGGCGGATCTCCTGCAGGATCACGCCCTTCTCGGTCGCGATGTCCGCCTCGTTATAGGTGGAGGCCGTCAAGACGTCGCCCAGGATCGCGACCGACTGCCCAACCGTGCTCTTCAAGCCCGTCACGAAGTAGCAGGTCATGTCGTGCGAGGTGAAGGCGTTGATGTTGCTGCCCAGCACCTCGATCTCGGCGCCGATCTGCAAGGCGCTGCGCGTCTTGGTGCCCTTGAACGCCATGTGCTCCAGGAAATGCGCGATGCCGTTGTTCGCCTCCGTCTCGTTCCGGGCGCCCGCCTTGACGAAGGCGGCGACAGCGGCGCTGTCGAAGCCGGGCAGATTGACGGACACGACCCGGAGGCCGTTCGGGAGGACGGTCTGTTCGATGTTCATGCAGGCCATGTGGGGTGGTGCCCGGGAAAAGTCAGCCGGTCCCAGGCCGGTTGGCGGACCTGGCGGCAAATTTTTCTTGGGGCTCCCGAAACCCGGACGTTGCCCGGCGCGGGTTGCCCAACGCACGCCGATCCGCTACACCGCGCGCCGCACGTTGGCACCCCTGGAGGCCGACGCGACATCCATTAGGAGCAACCCATGGCCAATTACGTCACGATTGAGGCCGAGGCGCGCGAGCGGGCAGGTAAGGGGGCGGCACGCGCATCTCGGCGGGCGGGGATGGTGCCCGCCGTCATCTACGGCGCCAGGCAGGCGCCGACCCTGGTGCAGCTTGACCCGCGCCTCGTGGTGCGCGAGCTGCAGCGCGGCGGATGGCGGTCGCGCCTCTACGAAGTGAGGGTCGCCGGCGAGTTTTCGCGCGCCCTGATCCGCGAGGTACAGTTCCACCCGGTGTCGGACAAACCGATCCATGTCGATTTCCAGCGCCTGGCCGCAGGCGAGCGCATCCGCGTGTCCGTGGCGGTGCAGTTCCAGAACGAGGCGACCTCGCCCGGCTTGAAGCGCGGCGGCGTGCTGAACGTGGTGCGCCACACCGTTGAGGTGCTGGCCGACCCCGACAGCGTGCCGGAAGCGTTCCAGGCCGACCTCGCGGCGCTCGACATCAACGACAACGTGCGCTGGTCCGACCTGTTGGGCACCGGCGACGTGAGGCCGGTGATCGCGGGCCGCGACTTCGTGATCGCGACGGTGGCTGCCCCAAGCAAGCTGCCCGAGGCGCCAACCGACCCGAACGCGCCGGCCGCGGCGGCGCCGGCCAAGGGGGCGAAGGGCGCAGCGCCGGCCAAGGCCCCCGCCAAGCCGGCCGCCAAGAAGTAAGGACACCGCGCCGGCCGTGCTGCTTTGGGTTGGCCTGGGCAACCCGGAGCCTGCGATGGCCCGGCAGCGCCACAACGTCGGCTTCATGGCCATCGACGTCATCGCGCGCCGCCACGGCTTCGGCCCGTGGCGGCAGCGGTTCAAGGGCTGGACGGCGGAAGGCAGCGTGGGCGGCGAGCGCGTGACCGCCCTCAAGCCCGCCACCTACATGAATGCCAGCGGCGAAAGCGTGCAAGCGGCGGCCGCCTTCTACAAATTGGCCCCGGACGCGGTCACGGCGTTCCATGACGAGCTTGACCTGGCGCCCGGCAAGATCCGGGTGAAGCGCGGCGGCGGTGCCGCCGGGCATAACGGGCTGCGCAGCATGGACCGCATCCTGGGCACGCCGGAGTACTGGCGGGTCCGGCTCGGCATCGGGCACCCCGGCGACAAGGCGCGGGTGCACGGCCATGTGCTGGGCGACTTCCACAAGACCGACCAGACCTGGCTCGCCGCCCTGCTGGATGCGGTGGCGGACGCGGCGCCTATGCTGGCCGTGGGCAAGCCCGAGGACTTCATGACGCGCGTGGCCCTGCTGACGCAGGCGGAAGGGACAAAGTAGATGGGCTTCAACTGCGGCATCGTCGGGCTGCCCAACGTCGGCAAGAGCACGCTGTTCAACGCCTTGACCGCGACGGCGGCGGCGCAGGCGGCGAACTACCCGTTCTGCACCATCGAGCCGAACGTCGGCCGCGTCGCGGTGCCGGACCCGCGGCTGGCCCTGCTGTCGGCCATCGGCAAGTCGAAGGCGACGGTGCCGACCAGCCTTGAATTCGTGGACATTGCCGGGTTGGTGCGCGGCGCGTCGCGCGGGGAGGGCTTGGGCAACCAGTTCCTGGCCAACATCCGCGAGGTGGACGCGATCATCCATGTCTTGCGCTGCTTCGAGGATGGCGACGTGACGCACGTGGAGGGCAGCGTCGATCCGATCCGCGACGCGGAGACGGTGGAAACTGAGCTGATGCTGGCCGACCTCGACAGCCTGGAGCGCCGCTTGCCAGCCGCGCAGAAGCGGGCGCGCGGCGGAGACCGGGAGCAACAGGCCGCCGTGGCGCTGATGGAGCCGATCGTCACCGCGCTGCAAGCCGGGCGGCCCGCCCGCACCGCCATTCCGCCGGACCAGGTTGAGGCCGCCAAGCGCCTGCAACTGATGACCAGCAAGCCCGTGCTGTATGTTTGCAACGTCGAGGAAGGCGCCGCCGCGTCCGGCAACGCGAGTGGCGGAGCGCGCCGCCGCCGAGGGTGCCGGCGTCGTCACCGTGTCCGCCGCCATCGAGGCGGAGGTGAGCCTGCTCGCGGAGGAAGACCGGCGGGAGTTCCTGGACGGGCTGGGCTTGCAGGACAGCGGGCTGGACCGGGTGATCCGCGCCGGCTACGCGCTGTTGGGGCTGATCACCTACTTCACGGTGGGACCGAAGGAAACGCGGGCCTGGACCATTAGGCGCGGCACCAAGGCGCCGCAGGCGGCGGCGGTGAGTGCGACGGCCGTGGAGATGTTGAAGGAGTAGC
>CAXTUQ010000042.1:0-19201 GCA_964247405.1 uncultured Acetobacteraceae bacterium | reverse complement strand
GCCCGGCGAGATCCTGGGACTCGCCAGGCTGGTCGGCTCCGGCCGCACCTCCTTGGCCCGCGCGGTGTTCGGCATCGAGCCGGCGCTCGGCGGCAGCATCCATCTGGACGGCAAGCCCGTGCGGATCGGCTCGCCGCGGGACGCCATCGCGCGGGGGCTGTACCTGGTGCCGGAGGACCGCAAGCTGTCCGGCCTCGTGCTCGACATGTCGATCGCGCAGAACGTGACGCTGCCGACGAAGCATTAGCATTAGATAAAGGTGCTCAACATAACATAAAAAAAAAAACGGGCCGGGGAAGCGCAGCGGGCGGCGCTGCGGATCAAGGCGCCGAATGCGTCGGTGCACGCCGTCACCCTGTCGGGCGGCAACCAGCAGAAGGTCGTGCTGGGGCGCTGGCTGTCGCTCGGGCCGCGCGCCATCGTGTTTGACGAGCCGACCCGGGGCGTCGATGTGGGGGCGAAGGGGGAAATCTACGCGCTGATGCGCGGATTGGCCGACCGCGGCGTGGCGGTCTTGATGATCAGCAGCGACATGGAGGAAGTCATCGGCGTGAGCGACCGGATGGCGGTGATGCACGAGGGCCGGGTGGCCGGCACCCTCGGGCGCGAGGAACTCAGCGAGGCCGCGGTGCTGCGCCTGGCCATCGGCGCGCAGGCGTAGGCATGGGCAAGAAGGAGCTTGGCCTGTTCGTGCTCGTGCTGGTGATCGGCGCGATCACGACGGCGCTTAACCCGCGGTTCCTGTCGGCGGTGAACCTGCTGAACATGGCGAACCTGATCGGGCTGTTCGGGGTGTTCAGCATCGGGCAGGGCCTGGTCATCATCACCGGCGGTATCGACCTCTCGGTCGGCTCGGTGTTCGCGCTGCTGGGCGTCGTGTTCATCGACCTGCTGGCGAACCACGACGTGGCCTGGCCGCTGGCGCTGCTGTTCGTGCTGGTGGGCGGGCTGCTGATCGGGGCGGTGCACGGCGTGCTGGTGACGCGCGCCAAGTTGCAGCCTTTCGTCGTGACGCTGTGCGGCCTGCTGATCTACCGGGGGGCGGCGCGCTACTACACCGGCGACGCGACCATCGGCTTCGGCTATGCGGAGGGGCTGGACAGCCTGACCTGGCTCGCGTCCGGGCGCAGCTTCGGGGTGCCGAACCCGTTCCTGATTTTGGTGGTCGTGTCGGCGGTGATGGCGGTGGTGCTGCACCGCTCGGTGTTCGGGCGCTACCTGTTCGCCGTGGGGCGGAACGAGGAGGCGGCGCGCTATTCCGGCATCCGCACCGGGCTGGTGGTAGCCGGGGCCTACATCGTCAGCGGCGGCCTGGCCGGGCTTTCGACGGTGCTGCTGGTGTTCTACACCAACTCGGTGTCCCCCTCGGCGTTCGGCAGCTTCTACGAGCTGTATGCCATCGCCGCCGCGGTGCTGGGCGGTTGCTCGCTGCGCGGGGGCGAAGGCAGCATCCTGGGCATCGTGCTCGGCACCGTGCTGCTGCAGATATTGCAGAACCTGGTCAACATCCTCGGCATCCCGTCCTCGCTGAACTTCGCGGTGATGGGCGGCGTGATCCTGCTCGGCGCGCTTGCGGACCAGGAATTGGCGCGGCGGGCCAAGGTGGGCGTGGTGGCCCGGGCCTGACCCGGCGCCGCTTGGCCCGAATTGTTCATTGCATGGCCCTGCCTGTGCGGGCAAGCTCAGTCAGCAAACGCGGCGGCGGCATGACCGCCCGGGCACTTAGGGAGAACAACGCCATGGATGACCACGCGATCCCGCCGACGAGCCGGCGCGCCCTGCTGCTCGCGGCGATGGCCACCGGCGCCGGCGCGTCCATGCTGGGCGCGATGGGGCCGGCGCTCGCCGCCGAGATGGGACGGTCGGAGAAGCCATTGAAGGCCGCATTTTCCAACGCCGGGCTGCAGGCGACGTGGTGCGCCCAAGGCAAGGCCGCGGCCGAGTACTGGGGCAAGCTGTTCAACGTCGATGTCACCTGGTTCGACGGCGAGCTGAACGCGACCCGGCAGCGCGGCGCCATCGACAACATGGCGTCGCAGCAATGGGACTTCGTCGCCATCCAGGCCTTCGGCATCGGCACGCTCGCCGCCCCGGTGCGCAAGATGATCGACGCGGGCGTGCCGGTGATCGACATGGACACGCTGATCGCGCCGCTCGACCAGGTGGACGTGCATTCCTTCCTCGCCCCGGACAACGAGTTCATGGGCGCCTCCGTCACCCAGGCGCTGATGGAGGCGATCGGGGGCGAGGGCACGGTCATCATGACCCAGGGCGCGCTGGGCCACACCGGCGCGCAGGGCCGTGCGCGGGGGTTCGAGACGGTGATGAAGCGCTTCCCCAAGGTCGAGGTGCTCGATACCACGCCGGGCGACTGGGACGTGACCAAGGTGGCGCGCATCTGGGACACCCATCTCACCAAGTATCCGAAGATCAGCGCGGCCTACTTTCACAACGACGACATGGCGCTGGCCGCCTACAACGTCATGAAGTCGCGGGGGCGCACCGACATCAAGATCGGCGGCTGCGACGCCATGCCGCCCGCCTTGGCCGCGGTCGCCGACGGGCGGATGCTGGCGACCGTGCGCAACCCGTCCTGCCGCATCCACGGCGGGGCGATCGTGGCGGGGGTCGCGGCCGTGGTGGCGGGCGAGAAGACTGGGGAGGCCGGCATCCCAAAAACCGTCGTCACCGATGGGCCAGTCGTCACCAAGACGAACGCGCCGGGCATGGCCTGGATGGAAAAGCACTTCCTGATCTGAGCGCGCCCTTGGCCGGCGAACCCCTGCTGGAGCTTTCCGGCATCGCCAAGCGATTCGCGGGCGTGGCGGCGCTGAGCGGCGTGGATTTCACCCTGCGCGCCGGGGAGGTGCACGGCCTCGTCGGCGAGAACGGCGCGGGCAAGAGCACCCTGATGAAGATCATCGCGGGCGTGCATGCGGAGTACGAGGGGGAGATGCGGCTGGACGGCCGCCCGATCCGCTTCCGCAACGCGCGCGACGCACGGGACGCGGGCATCGGCATGGTGCATCAGGAACTCTCCACCGTGCCCGAGCTGTCGGTGGCGGAGAACGTGCTGCTGGGCGCGCAGCCGACCCGGCTCGGCGTCGTGTCCTGGCGGCGCATGCGCGCGCAGGCGCGGCGGCAGCTCGACGCCTTCGGCATCGACGTGGACCCGCGCGCCCCGGTCGGCTCCCTGCCGCTCGGCCTGCAGCAGATGGTGGAGCTGGCCCGCGTCCTGCTGTCCGGCGCCCGCATCATCATCCTGGACGAGCCGACCTCCGCGCTGTCGCCGCCGGAGGTGGAGCGGCTGTTCGTCCTGCTGGCCCGGCTGCGCGAGACCGGGCGGAGCACCGTGTTCATCTCGCACTTCCTGGACGACGTGCTGCGCGTGTCGGACGAGGTCACGGTTTTTCGAAATGGCCGCCGGGTAGAGGGGGCGCGGGCGGATGCGGTCGATAAGGCCTGGCTGATTGAGCGCATGGTGGGCGCGGGGCACGAGCGTTTGGGCGAAAGCCATGCGGGCGAGATGCGGCTCGCGGACCGCCCGGCGGCGCCGGTGGTGATGCAGGCGGAGCGGCTTTCGGTGCCGGGCCTGTTCGAGGACGTGTCGCTCGCGGTTCACGCCGGGGAGGTGCTGGGCATCTACGGCTTCATGGGGTCAGGGCAGCTTGAGCTGGCGCGGGCGCTGTCGGGCAAGCTGGCGCTGGACCATGGCACCGTCCGGGTGGACGGGCAGGCGGCCCGGCTCCGCGGCGGCACGCCGGCGGCCAAGCGGGCCGGCATCGCCTTCGTCCCCGAAAGCCGCCGCGCCATGCTGTTCGCGCAGGAGCCGGTGTACCGCAACATCAGCATCGCCATCCTGGAACGGATCGGCCGCGTGCTGCTGCGTCCCCGGGCCGAGCGGCGCATCGCCGAGGGCCACGTGCAGTCGCTCGGCATCCGCCCGGCCGGGGTGGACCGCCTGGTGGGCCAGCTCTCCGGCGGCAACCAGCAGAAGGTCGCGCTGGCCCGCTGGCTCACCCACCTGCCGCGCGTGCTGCTGCTGAGCGAGCCGACGCGGGGCATGGACGTGGGCGCCAAGGACGACGTGGTGCGGATCGTGCGGTCCTTGCGCGACGCAGGCATCGGCGTCGTCGTCGTGTCCTCCGAGCCGGAAACCGTGCTGTCGCTGGCCGACCGCATCCTGGTGATGCGGCGCGGCGCCATCGCCCGGGAGTTCGCGGGCGAGCCGGTCAGCAAGGACCGCCTGCTCGCCGCCGCATGAATGAGGACCTGATGACCGCATCCCTCGCCGCGCCGCGGCCCGCTTCCCCCTGGGTCCGCCTGCGCGGGCAGCTCCGCAACCTGGCGCCGCTCGTCACGCTCGTGGCGCTGGTGGCGTTGTTCAGCGCGACCAGTCCATCGTTCGCGACGCTGTCCAACCTCAGCAACGTGCTGCAGCAGGTGTCGATCACCGCCATCATCGCGGTCGGCCTGACCTTCGTGATCCTGTGCGCCGAGATTGACCTGAGCGTGGCGAGCGTCGCCAACGCGACCGGCATCCTGGTCGCCTTCCTGACCGTGCAGGACGCCAGCGTGAACATCCCCAACCTGCCGCTGCCGGGCTGGCTCGCGATCACGGGCGGGCTGGCCGGGTGCCTGGCGCTTGGCGCCGTGACCGCGTTCGGCGTGACCCGCATCGGCATCCCGTCCTTCATCATGACCTTGGCGATGCTGCAGATCGGCAACGGCATCTGCGCGCTGCTGGTGCGGGGGCAGATCGCCTACAGCGTGCCGCCGGTGCTGCTGACGCTCGGCAGCGGCTCGGTCGGCCCGGTGCCATGGATCGTGGTGGTGGCCGGGCTGGTGCTGCTGGTGGGGCACCTCGTGCTGACCTACACGCGGTTCGGGCGCTACGTCTACATGGTCGGCGGCAACCGGGAAGCGGCGGAGCACTCGGGCGTCGGCGTCAAGGCCGTGGTGGGGGCGGCGCTGCTGATCTCCGCGCTGTGCTCGGGTGCGGCTGGGATGCTGGGCGTCGCGTATTTCGGCAGCGCGCAGCAGAACCAGTTCGACAACTATTTGCTCGACGCCATCTCCGCCGTGGTGGTGGGCGGCACCAGCCTGTTCGGCGGGCAGGGGGGCATTGGCAACACGATTGTCGGGCTGCTGGTGCTGGGCGTGCTGAACAACGGGCTGGACCACGTGCGGATGGACAGCTTCCTCAAGATCCTGATCCGCGGCTTGGTGCTGCTGCTGGCGCTGGTGGTGAATGTATATGCGCAGCGGCTGCGGGCGAAGTACCGGAGCGCTGGAGGCTAGGCGCCCTGCCTTCTACGCGGCGTCGGGTCCTGGCGGCCCTGGGATGTTGCGTTGCTGCGCTTCCTCAATACCGGCAAGTCGGCCCGGTACGACAGCGCGCTCCAATCAGCCTGCTTCAGTGCACAAGCATACTGTCAGAAGACGGTGAAGCGTTGGGCGTCGACAATCATTCCAAAATGGAATACTTGCATAACTCGTGGTCACACTGTTGCTAATTTGATATACTGCCATCGTTTATAACGCTCGACCACATCGCGCCTCCTTGAGTGATCCTCGGCGCCATGTTCCTTTCGGCACTAAGCGCATTGGGGAGAGGGCGTCGTGGCTGTAGTCAATACGGGGCGTTGGCCTGGTTTTGTCTGTGCCGGGATACTGACCTGCATGACCTTGCCTGCGGCAGCGCAGAGTTCGACGACAGAGCAGGAGCTTCAGGAACTGAGGGCACTGGTCCGGCAGCAAGCGGCGACGCTGCAGACCTTGCAGCGCAGGCTGGCCGGCGTCGAAGCACGGCAGCGCGTTCCCGACCGGGTTGCCGTCAAAGCCGGCGCGGCCGCCCCACCGACCCGCACGGCGGAGGCGCCGCCCACGGCCGGGCAAATTTCCCCATCCTATGAGCTGAATGCGCCACCCGGCTCACCGCCGCTGACCGTCGGGCCGTTGGGCCGCGTGCCCGGGCCGGCCGACAAGAACATCGCGGTGACGCAGCAGCCGGGCAATCTGCCGGGGCGGTCGGTGGTCCCGCCATACACCGCTGCGAACGTCGCCTCTCCGGGCGCAGTCGCCCCTATTCCTGCGGCGCCGGTTTCCGCGGGCGCCGACCGGGTGCGCCTGTCCATCTCCGGCCAGGTAGACCGTGCGCTGCTGTACGGCAACGACGGCCGCAACTCGAACGTGCGCAACGTCGATAACAACAACTCGTCCACGCGCTTCCGGGTCGTCGGCGAGGGGCAGATCAACAACACCGCGTCGGGTGGCGTGAACGTCGAAGCCGAGTTCCGCCCTAACTCGTCGGCCAGCACGACGCTGACGCAGAACCTGCCGCAGCCGGCATCGACGGTGACGCCGACCGTGCGGCAGGTCGAAGCCTACCTGCAGGACACCCGTTATGGCGGCATACGGCTCGGCTTCGGTAGCGTCGCGTCGTATCTGACGTCAGAGGTGGACCTCTCGGGGACAGCCGTCGCGTCCTATGTCAACATATCGGACCTCGACGGCGGCTTCGCATTCCGGCAGCGCGCGGCGGCCCGCGTGCCGACGACCGGCGGCCGGTTTGTGGCGTCTCCCGCCGGGTCCTACGGCCCTGCGGTCAGCTCGGTGTTCAACTACTTCGACGGGTTGGTACGCGAGAACCGCATCCGCTACGACTCGCCACGCTTCTACGGCTTCCAGGTGTCCGCCTCCGCCATCGATGGCGGCGCCTACGACGCGGCACTGCGCTATGCCGGCGAGTATGAAGGCAACCAATTGGTCGCAGCCTTCGGCTTCGCCGATGCCGTTGCGCGCACTCACCTCGCCCAAGGCGCCGTTTCCGGCTTCCCAGGAGCGGCAACCAACTTCTACGGCTATGCGGGAGTGCCCACTGGGGCAAACGGCACCACGGCGCTTGGAACGCCAGTCACCCCATCCGCGGGCGACGTATCGGCGAACGGCAGCCTCCAATACGACGGCAGCGCGTCGCTGCTGCTGAAGAACGGGCTGAACTTCACCGTCGCGGGCGGGTATCGTGATGTGAACTACCGCGACCCGCAGGGCCGCAAGCTCAGCCCCACCCTCCTGTATGGCAAGGTCGGTTACCGCACCAACCTGTTTCCAAACGTCGGCATTTCGGCCGTCTCGCTCGACTACGCCCAAAACAACGCCCTGCAATTTTCCGGCGACCGTGCGAAGGCATACAGCGTAGCGTTCGTGCAGAACATCGACGCGGCGGCGACGGAGCTGTTCCTTACCGGGCGAATTCAATCGCTGCATCGCACCTATGCCGAATACGACGACCTTTACGCCATCCTGCTCGGCGCGCGTGTCCGGTTCTGACGATGGCGCGAGCTTTTCTGGTTTTGGCGCTTCTCCTTGTGGGCGGGTGCGGCTTCAAGCCGATCCCATTTCCCACGCCAAGCTCAGAACTGGACAACCGACCCGGCCTGCTCACGGGAAAAACCGGCGACGCGGTGCTTTACCGCCAATAGCCGTTAGCTGCCGGGCTTCGGCTCGGGCGCACGAGGGCTGCTGGTGCCGGCCGTTCCGTCCGACGCGGCGGCCCCGGGACGATCCGGATTCTTGCTCGGTTTCGCGTTGAGTGATTGCCGCGTACGGCCAGGGCTGCGGTCGTGCGCCGCTTGGGAGGACGATTGGCTGGCGCCAACGTCTGGCGACAGCCGCGACGCGCTGCTGGTGGAGCTTGGCCCCTTGGTGATCCCGCCCTCGCCTCCCGCCAGGGCCGGGCCGGCCGCGCATACGGTGAGAACAGCAAACGCTATCAATCGACGCATGGCAGAACTCCTCTGCTGAGGAGACGCAACGTTGCACGGCAAGCGGCGTTCCCGCACGCGACTCGCCAAGGTGGTCCATGCGTCACAGGTAAGCCGCCCCCGCCTCCTGCGCGAAACGCACCGGATCGCCCTCCCACACGATGCGGGCGTGCTCCAGCACATACACCCGGTCGGCATGGGGCAGGGCGAAGGTCACGTTCTGCTCGCCCAGCAGTACCGTGATCGGCGTCGTGGTCCTAAGCCTTTCCAACGCGTGGCTGAGCTGTTCCAGGATCACCGGGGCGAGGCCCAGCGTCGGCTCGTCGAGGATCAGGAGGCGCGGCTGCATCATCAGCGCGCGGGCAATCGCCAGCATCTGCTGCTCGCCGCCGGAAAGGGTCGCCGCAAGCTGGCCCTGGCGGGACTTCAGGATCGGGAACAGCTCGAACATGGAGGCGAGCAGCCGGGCGCGCTCCGCCTTGGGCAGGCGGGAGCCGCCGAGGTCCAGGTTCTCCCGCACGCTCATGGCTCCGAACAGCTCGCGGCTTTCCGGGCACTGCACGATGCCGCCGCGGGCGATGACGGCGGCGCTTTGCCCGGCGAGCGCCTGGCCCTCCCAGGCGATGCGCCCGGCATAGGGCACAAGGCCGGAGACGGCGTTGAACAGCGTCGTCTTGCCGGCGCCGTTCAGCCCGACCACCGAGACGAACTCGCCTTCCCGCACATGGATCGACACGCCTTCCAGCGCCTGTGCCTTGCCGTACAGCACATCGACGCCCTCGACCGCGAGCAACGGCGGGCCGGACTTCGCCGGGAGCGCCGGACGTGCCGCGGTCTCGATGGCACCGCCCAGGTACACCCGGCGCACCTGCGGGTCGCGCATGACCTGCTCGGCCGTGCCCTCGGCGATGGGTTCGCCCAGGTACATCGCCAGCACGCGGTCCACGAGTGCTGCCACGCCCTTCACGTTGTGGTCCACCAGGAGGACCGCCTTGCCCTCCGCCCGGAAGCTCGCGATCAGGTCGGAGAACGCGCCGACCTCGCCCGAGGTCAGCCCGGCGAACGGCTCATCGACCAGCACCACCTTGGGGTCCCGCCCGATGGCCTTGGCGAGTTCCAGCCGGCGCAGGTCGGCAAACGGCAGCGTGCCGGGCCGGCGGTCCAGCACCGCGCCCAGGCCGACCCGATGGGCGATGGCGCGCGCCCGTTCCTCCACGTCCGGGTCGGCGAACAGCCGCAGCAGCGCGTCCGGCAGCAAGGCGAGCTTGATGTTCTCCAGCACCGTTTGCCGGTGCAGCGGGCGGGAGTGCTGGAAAACCAGGCCGACGCCCTGCCGGGCGATGCGGTGGCTGGGCCAGCCGGCCACGTCCACGCCGTCGATCCGCACCGACCCGGCGTCCGGGCGCTCGATGCCCATAATGAGCTTCATCACCGTGGACTTGCCGGAGCCGTTAGGGCCGATCAGCCCGAGGATTTCGCCCGGCGCGACGTCAAGCGCCATGCCGCCCACCGCGACCAGCCCGCCGAACCGCTTGACCAGGCCCGAGACCTGGAGCAGCGCCGTCATTGCCGCTGCCGCATCAACACGCCGAGCAGGCCGGACGGCACGAGCAGGATGGCGAGCAGGGCCACGGCGGAGACGATGAAGGTGCTGAGCTGGCCGAGCGGGCGCAGCAACTCGCCGGCCACGATCAGCACCACCGCGCCGACCGCGGCGCCGAGGATGGTGCGCCGCCCACCCAGCACGGCGGCGATGATGACCTGCACGCCGACCGCGATGTCGATCACGGTGCCGGGCGAGGCGGTGCCCAAGTAGAACACCAGCATCGCCCCGGCCAGCCCGCTGAACAGCGCGCTGACGCAGAAGGCGGCGAGCTTGTGCTTGGAGACGTTGAAGCCGAGCGCCTGCGCTTCCACCGGGTCCTGCCCGCAGGCTTGCAGGATCAGCCCCAAGGCGGAGCGCGACAGGCCAAATAGAATAAGGCCGCTGACCGCCATGAAGCCGAGCGCGATGTAGTAGTTGGTGGTTTCGTCGATTGACATCACGTCGGGGATGGTGAGGCCGATCTCGCCGCCGCTGTACTGGGCGAACACCGTGACCATCTGCTGCAGCAGCAAGACGGCGACCAAGGTGATCAGCCCGAAGTACGGCCCGCTCAGCCGCAGCGCCGGCACCGCCAGCAGCAGCCCGCCGGCGACGGCCAGCACCGCGCCGAACAGCACGCAGACCGGGATGGGCAGCCCGGCCTCGCTGTTCAGGATGCCAGCCCCGTAGGCGCCGAGGCCGACGAGGAAGGTCGGGCCGAAGTTGACCTCCCCCGCGAAGCCGAACAGCAGGTCCCAGGCCATGGCGAACACGCCGAAGTAGTAGGCCAGCGTCAGCAGCCCGAGCACGTAGCCGGACACGCCAAACGGCAGCACGGCGGCGACCGCGAGGACGAGCACGGCCGCCCAGAACAGCCGCGAGCGCAGCAGGCTCCGCATCAGCGCCGCCCCAAGAGGCCCTGCGGCCGCAAGTACACCACGACGACCAGCAGGAGCAGCGCCGGGATGGTGCGGAGCGAAGGGGAGATCAGGTACGCGGTGATCGTCTCCAAATAGCCGACTGCGTAGGCCGCCAGCAGCGATCCCGCCACGCTGCCCAAGCCCCCGAGCACGACGATGGAGAAGGCGGAGGCGGTCAGCGTGCCTGCGTTCTCCGACGACACGCCGAGGAACGCGCCCAGCAGCACCCCCGCCGTGCCGGCCAGAACCCCGTAGATCGCCCAGACCAGCAGGTAGATGCGCTGCAGCTCGAAGCCGAGCAGCGTCAGGCCGCGCGGGTTGATCGACGCCGCCAGCAGCGCCTTGCCGGCGCGCGTCCGGTTGACCAGCAGCCACAGCAGCCCGATGGCGGCCCAGCACAGCACGGCGGTCAGGATCTCGTTGGTCGGCGTCCGCACCCCGCCCATCACCGTGACTCCGGCGATCAGCGGACGCACGGTGTGCGGGCTGGTGGTGGTGAAGTAGGCGACGGCCTCCTGGATCATGATGCCCCAAAGCAGCGTGCCGGTGAGGACGAAGATTTCCTTCTCCTCGGGCGGAATGGCCGGGGAGCGCTGGATCGGGCGCACGACCAGCAGGTAGGTCGCGAACGCCATGGCGATGCCGGCCAGCAGCCCGGCGGCGGCGCCCCCGTACGCGCCCACCTGGTCCGCCAACAGCCATGCCACCACCGCCGCGGTCAGCAAGATGCCGCCATGCGCCAGGTTCAGCACGCCGGACACGCCGAACAGCAGGGTGAAGCCGAGGGCGCCCAGGCCGTACAGCGCGCTGACCGCGAAGCCGTCGATGAGGATCTGGAGGCCGAGCACCCCGCAGCGCCGGGCTTAGTTCGCCACCTTCACGAATCCCGGGAAGCGCAGCGTGCCGGTGGCCACGGCCGGCGGCCAGACCGCCACCTGCTTGCCGTCCTGCCATTGCACGACCAGGCCGCTCACATAATCTGTGCCGTACTTGATGGCGTGGGTGAACGGGGCGTCCTTGCCGAAGAACTGGACGCGCCCGACCGTGCCCTCGTAGTCCGCGGCTTCCAGCGCCGTCACCATCTTGTCGGGATCGGTGCCGCCGCTGCGGTGGATGGCGTCGGCGATGAGGTACACGTCGTCGTAGGCGCCGTAGCCGGAATAGGCCGGGCTGATGCCGAACTTCTTCATGTAGGCATTGGCGAACGGGATCGTCTTCGGCGTGGAGGCAACCGTATCGACCGCGACCAATTGCAGGACCACGCCCTCCGTTGCGCCGTTGGTGTCTTTCCAGAACGTGCTGGAGGTCGCCTGCGAGGAGATGCCGAACATCGGGATCGGCACCTGCTGGTTGGCCCATTGCACCGTCGGCTGCACGCCGACATGGCTGATGCCAGTCACGATCACGTCGGGCTTCTTGCCCTCGATGCCGTTGTAGATCGGCGTGAAGTCCGTGGTGTCCGGCGACATGCGGATGTGGTCCAGCACCTGGAGGCCCACCTTCGGCAGGCAGGCCATGTAGCCGGCATCGAGCGGCGTGGTCCAAGCCGCGTCTTCGCTCATAATGACTGCGGTCTTCATCTTGAGCTTGCTGTCCGTCAGCAGGTCCTTGGCCGCGTCGCACACGGACAACGCCAGGAAGGCCGAGGGCAGGTAGCCGTGGAAGAAGTATTTCAGGTGCTCGTAGTCGCCGTGGATGCGTTTGGAGATGTCGTCGCTCGCGGCGCCGGGCGTGATGGTCGGGATCTTCAGCCGCCCGGCCCAGGGTTCCAGGGCGAGGGCCACCTCACTGGTATAGGTGGCGATCACCGCGTGCACCTTGTCCTGGTTCGCCGCGCGCTGGAAGGCGCGCACCGCGTCGGCGGCGGAGTTGTGGTCGTCGTAGGCGACGATCTCGATCATGCGCCCGTCCACCCCGCCATGGGCGTTGATCTCCTCGGCCGCGACCTGGGCGGCGTTCGGGATGGCGATGCCGCTGATGGCGGAGTTCTCGGCGATCACGCCGATGCGGATCGGATCGGCGGCGGAAGCGGCGCCAGGCAGGCCGAACGCAAGAACGAGGGCAGGCAGCAGGCGGCGCATCGGCATGGGGCGTCTCTCCTTGGGGTTCGGCGCTGTCCGCCGTTGCGCAGAGGTTAGTGCCCCGCGGTGCGGGAGTAAACGAGGCGTATCATCTCTGGCCGGACGGCCGCTGGCTGCCGGCCCGGAACCGGCTATCCTGCCGTTGCGGACAGCCGGAGGAGCTTGGGATGGAGACGGGTTTGGAGGGCGACGCCGGGTTGCCCCGGGTGATCGCGCTGGAGGGCTGCTCCAACCTTCGGGACCTCGGCGGCTACCGCGCGGCGGACGGGCGGCGCGTGCGAATGGGCCGGGTGTTCCGCAGCGCGTCGCTGGCGAACCTGACGGATGCGGACCTGGCCCAATTCGCCACGCTCGGCATCCGCACCGTCTGCGACCTGCGCGGCGTGCGGGAAAGCGAGCGCGCGCCCTCCCGCCTGCCCGGCGCCGGAGCACTCGATGTGGTGCCGCTGCCGATTGAGCCGCGGGTCGGTGCCTCGCTTCGTGACCTGCTCCGGCGAGAAGAGGCAACGGGCGAAGACACCTATGCGCTGTTGCAGGCCGCCTACGCCGCCTATGCGGGCGAGCACCTGCCGCTGCTGTTCCATTGCTCGGCCGGCAAGGACCGAACCGGCTTCGGCGCGGCCCTGCTGCTGACCGCGCTCGGCGTGCCGCGGGAAGTGGTGGTGGCCGATTACCTCGCGACCAACCGGATCTGGCGGCGCGAGCATGCCCTGCCGCCCGAAACTCCGGACGCGGTGCGCGAAACCTTGCTGACCGCGCACCGCCCGCTGCTGGAGGGCGCCTTGGACCAGGCAATCAGGAGTTACGGGTCCCCCGAACGGCTGCTTGAGGACGGGCTGGGCCTCGATGCCGCCCGGCTAAGGGCGCTGCGCGGCACCATGCTGGGATAGCCCGTGCCGGCAAGCCCCGCGCGGCTACTGCCGGCTGACGGTGTTCAACGCCTGAACGGTTTCATCGTGAAGCACGGCCTTGCCGTCCACGAACGACAAGGCGCTGGATGGCACCCGGGCTTCGTGGCTGCCAATCTGGAAGTAGGAGCCGACCATGATGACCGCGGTCCGGCCGCCGTCCTCAAGCTTGCGGACGCTGCCGATCCGCTGGCCCTTCAGGTCATACAGCCAGCGTCCGACCGCGCTCGACGCGACGGAATAGATAGGGGCCTGACCGGCCGCCGGTCTGGCAGCCGGCTGCGCCAAGGCCGCGCTGCCAAAGGTGAAGGCGAGCGAGGCGGCAAGGCTAAGCATACGTATATTCATCGTCTTGGCTTTCCGGTTGATGCGCCCCGGTTGATGCGCCCGGGTCGGGATGGCCCGGGACGCATCGCGATCCGTGGATCTCGGGGGTTAGCCGCCCGGGGTGCGCTGCCGCGCCGCCGCAAAGGCCGCGGCACGCTGGTTGTGCGCGACCATCCAGTTTTGGACCGACTTGGCTTGCGCGTAGGCCACCGTGCCCTCCTCGAAATGCGCCGGAAGGGAGTTGGCGGTCTGCACGACGCCCTGGCTGCCGTTGCTCGGCAGCACGTCGCCGGCGAGGCTCGGCAGGTCAGAGCCAGCCCGGCCAGTGACGTTCGGGTAGCCCTGGGAACCCGTGTCAGCGAACTGCGTCTGCGGGCCGGCCGGGTTCTCCAAGCCGGTGCCCGGGCGTCCCGCGACATGCGGGTAAGCCTGCGAGCCTGTGTCAGCGGCATATTGCTGCGGCGCCGCGTATGTGCGGGTGGTCTGCCCCCCCACGCTGAACGGGAAGGGGTCGCCGTTGCCTTCGCCGGCAAAGGCGGGGGCGGCACCGAGACTCAATGCAACGGCGGCTGCGAGATAAAGGCTCTTCATGGTTGGTCTCCTGAAACGAGGGCTTCCGAGAAAGCTCTCGTCTGATTGAGGCGGCGTCGTTCGATCAGGAGCGCGTCGTCGGCCATAGGTATGGGCATGGCGGCCCGGCCGGGTTAGCGGGCCAGCCGTCATGATATTCATGCATGGAAGTATGAGTCGCCGTCGCGCCGTCGCTGTCGGTGGCGGGGCAGTCCGGCGTGAAGCTTGACATTCCGCGGGCGAGCAGCCGTCCGCCCCGGCGGCTACTCGCCCAGCAGGTGCAGCACGACCTCGCGGCGGTGCGGGCGTCGGCGATGCTCGAACAGGTACACGCCCTGCCAGATGCCCAGCACCGGGACCCCGCCCGCCACCGGGATCGACAGTTGCGTCTGGGTCAGCATGGCGCGCAGGTGCGCTGGCATGTCGTCCAGCCCTTCCTCGCCGTGGGCGTAGCGCGCGGGGTCCTCGGGCACGAGCGCCTCGAAAAAGCGGGCGATGTCCTCCCGCACGGCCGGGGCGGCATTCTCCTGCACGGTCAGCGAGGCCGAGGTGTGGCGGCACCACAGCGTGAGCAGGCCGGTCTCGATGCCCTGGGCCGCGGTCCAGGCGAGGACCTCCTGGGTGATCTCGACCAGGCCTTTGCCGTGCGTCGCGACCACCAGCCGATGCAGCGCCTGGCGCATGGGCGGCCGGCCGCCTGGAGCGTCCGCCATGGCTTGCCGCGCCTAGCTTTTGGCAGCCGCCTTGGCCTCGTGCTTTGCGGCGCGTGCTGCTTCCTCGGCCGCGGCCTCGGCCTTGCGGTCCGCGGCCTCCTGGGCGTGATGGCGATACTGGTCCAGCGCCTGCAGCGCGTGCCGGTTCGCCACCGCCTCGGCCTCCGCCGCGGTGGTGGCCAGGTGCTCGGACTTCTCGAAGTTGCCGGAGGCGCAGTGCTTGGCGGCCTCGTGGTGCATCTTGGCGGCCACCTCGAATTGGTGCGCGGCGTCCTCGTGGTACTTGGCCGTGGCTGCCTTGATGTCGTCCATCGCGGTAAACTCCTCCAGGTGGGCAGGCCGTTGGGTTAGCCCTGTGCGTCCGCCATCATACCGGCAAACCGTCCCGTTGCCCACGCCGCAAAACGGCAGTCCGCATAAAGGCGATGACGACGTAGGGCCGTGACGGCGTCGGCTGCGCACTGAAACTTGTGTTACCCGCCGGAGCATAATCGTGGCATTGGCGAGTGAATGCCTTTCACATAGGAGAGGGCCTCAACGTCGTGCCCCACGTCACGGCCCCAAGATGGCGTCGCGGCTCCAAAGGCAGGCTGCTGGCCGACGTGGGCGAGTTCCGCCTGGAGGTGCACGCCGGCCCGGGACGGCTGCGGACGGCCCGCTTCATGGTGTTGCGGCGGCAATACGGGCCGGGCAGCCTGTTCGCCATGGTCGCCTCCGGCGCCGCGCCCAGCCTGTTTGCGGCGATACGCGCTGCTGAAAAAGCTGCGGGCCGCTTCCTGTGACCGGACATTCTGGGTGCTCGGCGCACTCTGGTGAAAGACAGCGGGCTGGTGAAAGACGGCGGGATGCTGCACGATGTTCTGGCTTGCGTTCCCCGCGCACTCGGCGACATCGTGGCAAAGGCAGGACATGAAGGTCGGGCATGCTTGATTTCACGAACGGGATGAGCGTCCCTGGCAGCGGCGGCGGCCCGCATGGCTCAAGGATGGACGCGATGAGCGCGTTGCTGGCCCGCAACTGGTGGGCCATAGCGCTGCGCGGCGCGTTTGCCATCCTGTTCGGCCTGGCGGCGCTGATCCTTCCCTTCACCACGGTGGCATCGCTGGTGCTGCTGTTCGCCGTTTACATGCTGGCGGATGGCGTGTTCGCCATCGTGGCCGGGGTCCGCGCCGCGGCACGGCACGAGCGCTGGGGTCTGCTGATCCTGGAGGGCGCCGTCGATCTGGCAGCGGGCGCTGCGGCCTTGCTGGTGCCGGGCTTGACGGTGCTGGTTGCCGTGACCCTGCTTGGCATCTGGTCGGTCGTCACCGGGGCGCTGATGCTCGCGGCCGCGTGGCGTTTGCACGGCGGGCACGGACGCTGGCTGCTGGCGCTGTCCGGCTTGGTCTCGCTGGCCTGGGGCGTCCTGCTTTGGGTATCGCCGGTCGCGGGCGCACTGGTCCTGACTTGGTGGCTGGGCGGCTACGCGCTGGTGTTCGGGGCGCTGCTGCTCGTGCTTGCGTTCAACCTGCGCGGGCGGCGCGACGGATCACTGCCGGCGGGGCGAGCCTTAACCTGACCGCGCCGATGCGTCAGGGTGAGGGTTAATGCCCGGCCACCACGGTTTTCTTGCACAGGCGCCGGCGCACAATGCGCCGGCTGCCTTGCCGCTGTGACGACGGATTTGGCTTACTGAGTGGCGCCGCTCCGCGCGGCGGTGCTGCCGGTCGGGTGGGCACCCGGCGGGGTCGTGCTGGGATCAACTGCGCGGCCGGAAGCGGCGCCCGTTACGCCCACGCTCGACGCTGAGGCGGTTTGCTGCCCGGCGTTGCCCTTGTAGTCGAGCCACACCTGGACGGGCTGTCCATCCTTCATCGCCGTGCCGCGCCAAACGCCGCCGCTGTCCTTGGCCAGACCGCTGACGCTTTGGAAGCCGTTGCGCTCCAGCCGGCGCCGGGCCTGGTTCTGGGTGAAGCTGCTGCTGCCGCGAGCAGGCTGCGGCGCGTTGGCGCCGGTCGTCGTGACCGCCTGGTTGCGGTCGCCGCTGGCGGCGGCGGCACCGGAGTTGCGGCCCACAACCCCCGTATTGGGGGTGACGCCGGTGTTCGGGCTGACGCCCGGCATCGGCGCGTTCGACGTGGCGCCGGGCGCCGTGTTGCCCGGCGTCGTGGCGGTGCCCTGGGCCATTGCCGTACCAGCCAGCAACGTTGCCGCCAGTGCAAGCGAGATGCGGGTCATGAAGAAGCTCCTTTGCTTGGTTGCGTGGTTCTCAGCAGAATGCCGGGGAGAGCCGGGCGGCTCTCCCCTCCATGTCGTGTCGGTCCAGGCTACTTGCGCTCTGGGTTGGCGCCGCTGATGTTGGTGCCCAGCGTCTTGTCCACCGCGCGGCTCGCCATCGTGCCCGGCGGGTTGCTGCCGGTGCCGTCCGGGGCATTGGCGCCCGGGTTGGTGCCGCTCACGTTGGTGTTCAGCGTCCGGTCAACGGACGCCGCCGCACCTGTCCCCGTGGTGGTGGCGCCGCCGGTCGTCGTGGCACCAGGGGCCGCGGCGCCGACGCGTCCGGTGGTGCTGTCCTCGACATCAACCTGGGTCTTGCGCACGGTGTCGCGGACGGTCTCGGTCCGGTCCGCCGCCTCCTTGCGCACTCCGATCTCTTCGACGACGCGGGTTTCCTTGGCGACCACCGCCTCCTCGTTGGTGGCGCGCGCCTCGATGGTGCGTTCCTGGAAGGCTGCCAGGTCGGCAGCGCTGGCGGCGCGGTCCACCGGGTGGCGGTCAACCGTGACACGCTCTTGATGCAAGGTCACGTTCGCCTCGACCGGCGTCTCGACGACGTAGGAGCGGACCCGCACGCGGCCGCCCTCGACGGCGCGCTTGCCGACCACCAGCTTTTCCTCGACGACCTGAATCGTCTCGTTCTGGCCGGCTGCGGGCATCGCACCGGTTGCGGCACCGCGCATGCTGCCGTGGGCGTTGGCGTCGTAGCCGGTCCAGCCGGACTTGCGCCACTCGGTTTCCTGCGCGTCCAGGTCCATCGCGCCGGCATGTTCCATGATGTCCGACGCGCGGTCGAGCTGGCTGTCGTCCACCTTGGCGTTCAGCAGGACGGCGCCGCGGCGCATGCCTTCCGCATAAGCATAGCGGTCCTCTTCGGGCAGCATCAGGCTCTTGAGGGACGCGAAGAAACCTTTCTCCTCGTAGGGACGCGCCGGATCGTAGCCGGCGTCGGTTACTCCGGTTCCGGGGCTGGTCTGGATCGTCGAGCGGTTCAGGCCAAGCTCGCTGGTGAGCGCCTGCTCGGCGCGCTCAGCCTCGCCGCGGGTCTTGAACATGGCTGTCAAAGTACGTGTCGCCATAGGTCGTCTCCATTGGATATGGTTGTGAACTCAAGCCACAAGCCGGCCTGGCTGCGGGCCAAAACCGTCAGGTTCGGTGTCGTTAAGGCTGATCTTCTCCGTGCTTGATGTTAGAAGCCATTACACACGAGACCCCTTCGGGTGCCGTGCCGCAGAGGTCACGATCCCGTGTGCTACGCCGCAGCCACCGCGTCGGCCTTCGTGGCGCCGCGGCGGCCCGGCGCCTGTTCAGGTCCGGTCGTGGTGTCGCGCGCCGTCTGCTGCTCCATTTCCGCGTTCAGCTCGGCGCCGATCAGCACGATGGTGGCAGACAGCCAAATCCAGGTCAGGAAGCCGACCGCGGCGCCCAAGGAGCCATACGTCTTGTCGTAGCTGCCGAAGTGGCTGACGTAGTAAGAGAAGGCGGCCGAGCCGATGACCCAGGCCACGGCTGCGAAGCCGCCGCCCCAACTGACCCATTGCCAACGCGCACGCTCCCGGCTTGGCCCGAACCGGTAGATGCAGGCAAGCAGGGCCGCCAGGGCAACCAGCATCAACGGCCAGCGCAGGATGCGCAGCAGCGGGTCGGCGACGCCGCCCAAACCGACGAAGTTGAGCACGACCGGCACCGCCACGACGGCCGCCAGCGCCAGCAGCACGAACACGATGCCGCCCAGGGTGAAGGCGAGCGTGACCGCCGTGCGGAGCAGGAAGCCGCGCTTCTCGGTTTCGGCATAGACCACGTTCAGCGCATCGAACAACGCCTTGGTGCCCTGGTTCGCGCTCCACAAGGAGGTGGCCAGCCCGAGCAATGCAGCAAAGCCCAGCGCCTTGCTGCCGTTCGCGATGAGGCTGTGCACCTGGTCGCTGATGATTTGCATGCCGCCGCCGGGCACCACGCCGGACAGGGCATCCAGGTTGTTCGAAATGGTGGCCGGGTCGGCGACAAGGCCGTAAAGCGAGACGGTCGCGGCGAGGGCGGGAAAGAAGGCTAGCAGGGCGTAGAAGGTGATGCCG
>CAXTUQ010000041.1:0-19328 GCA_964247405.1 uncultured Acetobacteraceae bacterium | reverse complement strand
CTCCTTTCCCGCCCCTTGTAGCTGACCGCGGTCCGCCGGTGGAGGCGCTGGCCGGGCTGGTCGAGCGCGTGACCTTCCACAACGCCGACACCGGCTTCTGCGTGCTGCGCGTCAAAGCGCGTGGCCAGCGTGACCTGGTCACCGTTGTCGGGCATGCAGCCACCATTGCAGCCGGCGAGTGGGTGCAGATGAGCGGCAGCTGGATCAACGACCGCACCCACGGCCTGCAGTTCAAGGCCGCCTTCCTCAAGGCGAGCCCGCCGACCACGCTGGAAGGCATCGAGAAATACTTGGGCTCCGGCATGATCCGCGGCATCGGCCCGGTCTATGCCACCAAGCTGGTGCGTGCGTTCGGCGCGGCGGTGTTCGAACTGATCGAGCAGGAGCCGTCCCGGTTGCGCGAGGTGACCGGAATCGGGCCCAAGCGCGCGGCCCGCATCGTCGCCGGCTGGGCCGAGCAGAAGGTGATCCGCGAGATCATGCTGTTCCTGCATGCCCACGGCGTCGGCACCTCGCGGGCGGTGCGGATCTACAAGACCTATGGCGCCGACGCCGTCCAGGTCATCACCGAAAATCCCTATCGCCTGGCCCGCGACATCCGCGGCATCGGCTTCCGCACCGCCGACCTCGTGGCGCAGAGGCTCGGGATCGAGCCCACGGCGACCATCCGGGTGCGCGCCGGCATCTCCTTCGCGCTGGCCGAGGCGACGGGAGAAGGCCATTGCGGCTTGCCGGTGGAGGATCTGACCAGCCTGGCAGGCAAGCTGCTCGAGGTGCCGTCCGAGCTGATCGAGGCCGCCCTGATCTTGGAGCTGGAGGCGGGCGACGTCGTGGCCGACACGCTGGAAGGACAGCGTTGCGTGTTCCTGGCCGGCCTCTATCGGGCCGAGCAGGCCATCGCCGAACGGCTGCGTTCCCTGGCCCGAGGAACGCCGCCCTGGCCGCAAATCGACGCCGGCAAGGCCATTCCCTGGGTCGAGGGCCGGACGGGGCTGGCCTTGGCCGAGAGCCAGAAAGAGGCGCTGCGCCTGGCGCTGACGTCCAAGGTGCTGGTGATCACCGGCGGCCCCGGCGTGGGCAAGACCACCCTGGTCAACTCGGTCCTCAAGGTGATCGGGGCCAAGCGGGTCGAGCTGGCGCTGTGCGCGCCCACGGGGCGGGCGGCCAAGCGCCTGTCGGAGAGCACGGGCCTGGAGGCCAAGACCATCCACCGGCTGCTGGAAACCGATCCCAAGACGGGCGGCTTCAAGCGCGGCGAGGCGCACCCGCTCGATTGCCACCTGCTGGTGGTGGACGAGACCTCCATGGTGGACGTGCCGTTGATGCGCGCCCTGCTCAACGCCCTGCCGGACGAGGCGGCGCTGCTGCTGGTGGGCGACGCCGACCAGCTGCCCTCCGTCGGGCCCGGCCAGGTGCTGGCCGACATCATCGCCTCGGGCGCCGTGCCGGTGGTGCGGCTGACGGAGGTGTTCCGCCAAGCCGCCGAGAGCCAGGTCATCATCAATGCGCACCGGATCAATGGGGGCAGGATGCCGGAGCTTGAGGCCAAGGAAGGCTCGGACTTCTTCTTCGTGGACGCGGCCGACCCGGAGGAGGGCGTGCGCAAGCTCCTGGCCGTGGTCGGCAAGCGGATCCCCGGCCGCTTCGGTCTCGACCCGGTGCGCGACGTGCAGGTGCTCTGCCCGATGAACCGCGGCGGCCTGGGCGCCCGTTCCCTGAACATCGAGCTGCAGCAAGCGCTGAACCCGCCGGGCGATCTGCGGGTGGAGCGGTTCGGCTGGACGTTCTGCCCGGGCGACAAGGTCATGCAGGTGGCCAACAACTACGAGCGCGACGTGTTCAACGGCGACCTGGGCGTGATCACCGGCCTGGACATGGAGGAGGCCGAACTCACGGTCAGCTTCGACGGACGCGCCGTGGCCTACGGCTTCGGCGAACTGGACGAGCTGGTCCTGGCCTACGCCACGACCATCCACAAGAGCCAGGGCTCGGAATACCCGGCCGTGGTGATCCCGCTGACCACCCAGCACTACACCATGCTGGCGCGCAACCTGCTCTACACCGGGGTGACGCGGGGCAAGCGGCTCGTGGTGCTGGTGGGGCAACGCAGGGCGCTGGCCATCGCGGTCAGGAACGGCAGCGGTCGCCGGCGCTGGTCCAAGCTACGGGAGTGGCTCGCGCCGGGGTCCGCGGTTTCTGGCAGATCGTCAGGCTCAGCAATCACACCCGCGCTTGGAGAGCCCATTGCTACAGCCAGCCCCGCTCCCGGAACGTGGTGAGCGGAACATCGGCCGGGGCATACCATCCGCCGGCCCGGTAACGCGCACCCAGGGCCTGCGCCGCTTCCTTGTTGCCGTAGGGGATCCGCAACGGCGTGTCGCCGCTCGACACGTCGCCACCGCCGCTTGTTGCCAGCCGATAAGAAGGCCCGCCGTTCGGAGTTGTTTGGCCTGTGCGCGCCCTCGACGTCCTCCCCTTCGGCCCCGCTTGCGTGCGGTCTGCGTCGGACTGCGTGGCACCGGCGGCGAGGGCTGGCGTTGAGCGCCGCGGCTTCGCAGCGGTGCGAGCTGTCGCAGGCGAGGCAGCATCGGGACCGGGAGCTGGCTCGGTGAAGCGTCGCCGTGCCGGCGCTTTCGGCCGGGCCGAGCCGGACCGCCGGGTCGGCGACGCTTGTCGCCCCCCTTTTGGTGCCGCGCCCGTGGCCAGGGTGGTCGGGATCGCCTCCGTTGCCCCATGCTGGGTCAGCCGTTCGATGATTCGGCTGGCCTGCTCGCAGACGGCATCGATGGCGGCCATCATGTCCTGCCGTCCGACCAGCACATCATCAAGCAGGCGCTCCATTTGCGCCGTGACGCCAGGGTCGACCAACGCCGGGTCGGCGCGCTGCAGCACGCCATGCAGCGCCAGGCCGCGCTCCGTCGGCACGATGTTCTTGCCGTCAGCAACCAGGAACTCCTGGGCCTTCAAGCTGCGGATGATCTCGCCCCGGGTCGCGGGCGTGCCGATGCCCTTGGCCTCCTTCAGCCGCTCGCGCAAGACTTCGTCCGCCACGAACCGCCACGCGTTCTGCATCGCATCGATCAGCGTGCCCTCGTTGTAGCGCGGCGGCCGCCGGGTCTCCTTGGCCTCCACCTTCGCGTCGCTTAGCAGGGCAGGCTCGCCGTCCCGCAGGGCGGGGAGCAGCTGCGCGTTCTCCCCGCGCTCCTCTGCCGGCTGCCAGTCCGGGAAGGCGGCGCGCCAGCCAAGCTCGATCGGCTGGCGGCCGGTCGCCCGGAACACGTGGCCTTTGACGTCCAACGTCGCGGTGGTCTGGCGGTAGCGGAAATCCGGCATGACGGCCGCGAGAAAGGAGCGCGCGACGACATCGAACAAGCGCCGCTCGTCGGCGGACAGGCGTGGCCAGATCTCGCGCAAGCTGCCAGCGGTGTTGACGTTGGGAATGACGGCATGATGGCTGGCCCCCGCTAAGCCGCGGTCGCTGAACGCGCCGCCGGCGCCGCGGCGGATCAGCGGCGGCTGGGGCACCGGGACCGCGGCAAAGCTCTGCCCGGCCTGCAGCGCGGCGACAAGGCGCGGGACGTCCCCGATCAGGCTCTCGGGCAGGCAGCGGGTCTCGGCCCGCGGGTAGGTGATGACCTTCTTGCCGGCGCCGTCGTAAAGCTCCTGCGCGACCTCCAACGTCTTGGCCGCCGACCAACCGAACCGCGAGCCGCACAGCTTCTGCAAGGACGGCAGGTCGTGCAGCCGCGGCGGCGCCTGGCGTTTGTCCTCCACCACCACGCCGAGCGGCCCTTCATAGCCCTCGGCCGCCGCCGCAATCGCCTCGGCCGCCGGGCGTGTCTTGATGCGCTCCTTGGGTGCATGCCGCATCCGGAACTGGCCGGCCGCGACCGCGGCGGTGGCCACCACCTCGTGATAGGGCTCGGGCACGAAGGAGCGGATCTCGAGCTCCCGCCGGCAGACGATGGCCAGCGTGGGCGTCTTCACCCGGCCGATGCCGATGACGGAGCGCTGCCCGCTCGCCAGTGTCACGGTCGCGGTGCGGGTGAGAGACAGGTTGTAGATCTGGTCCGCTTGGCGGCGCGCGACCGCCGCGGCGTAGAGCGGGGCGAAGTCGCGGTTCGACCGAGCCCGGGCGAACGCGTCGCGGATGGTCTGCGGGTCCTGGGCGGTGAACATCACCCGCATGACCTCGCCGCGGAAGCGCAGGTGCTCCAGGATCTCCTGCCCGATGAGCTGGCCCTCTCGGTCGCAATCGGTCGCCAGCCAGACCCGGCGGGCACTCCGTAGCGCGTCGCGGATGGCTTTCAGCTTGGCCACCTTGTTGCCGCCCGTGGCCGGGCGGGTGCCGTAGAGCGCGTCCGGCCGCAGCAGCACGGCCGTCCAGCGTTTCCAGGCGGGCACGACGTCCTCGGGCTCCTGCAAATCGAACAGGTGGCCCTCGGCTGCCAGCACGGCACCGTAGCGGCTGCCCACCGCCGCGCGCACGTCCTTGGCCTGGCTGGTCTTCTCCGTGATGACGAGCTGCTCGGTCATGGCGGATGCGGGTGTTCGCTCTACGTTCCCTGTGGGTTTTATGCCTCCAGGGAGCGCCTGGCAACCCAGATCATGTCGGATAATCATTGATGCTTCCGGGTGCCATGTTCACGCTTGTGGGGCGGCAGGTATGCGCCAATTCTCGGTCATTCACGCGGCACACGCAGCATCTCCAAAGCAGACACGAGCTTTAGTCAGTCGATGGCCGGCATAGCGCTTTATGAAAGGTAGCTCCGGCGCATGCACACGGATGCTCCTCTTCGAACAGGGTCCGCCGCTTATCCGTCCTCTGGACACACCTTTCACCTGCCTACACCCGACCGGTTCCGTTCCCTACGGGATCGGAACCATTTGCGTTGATTTGCCGCTCCAGAAGCACGTGCTACGCATGCTTGGTAAGTTTTTGCGTTGCCTACGAATCAGAAAAGGCCTTGATGCTGGTTAGTCTGCTGCATGGTTTCAGGTGCCTTCCGGTCTGGCCCGACCGTGATTAACCCTCCAGCCTTGGCTCTACGCCGTCGCTCGGAGGAGCTTAGTGCTTCAGCGGCACGCGAGATCGAGCACGATATCGATGCCGCCGCGCTGCTGCTGTTCTATGCCGTAGAATGTGGATTGAAGTCTGTTTACATGATCCAAAACAACCTTAAATACACCGACGATATGCGTGGGGCTGCCGCCTCCGCCCGGAGCTTTGTTCACAATATCGAGGCATTAATTCAGGCTCTAAATATCTCCCGCGCGAGCGTAAAGCCTGCGCCTGCAGTCGTGATCATTCGATCTGGACTGCGTGGCACTTCATCGATTCTTCATCAAGCCTGGCGTTATGGAGAAAAGGTGCAAAACACCGATATTATATGCGAGTGGCTAAAATCCCTGCTTAATTGGTGTAGGAACAACAGATGACGTTGCCCGCCTCTCCGCCTCTGACATGGTTGGACGTCGCGCGCCGCTTGGCAGCTATCGTTCCCGGCAGCTCCTCACTGCCTTCACAGGTCGTCAGGGCTCGGGTCGGCTGGTTCGGTCTACTTCTGGAGTCGGCGGAGAGCGTCTCCGAACAGGATATTGCAGAGGCATTGGAGGAACTCTTCCCGTCAAGGGTGAGAAGGGACCCACTAAGGATCGAATTGGAGGGGGGGCAGGCCCGGACGGATCTTCCCGTCGAAATTGAAGTCGGAGCAGGTGCATCTGCGCCACGCCAGCCTTTTGGCATCGTCGACGGAGCAATCGACTTCAGGCCGGCAAAGGCCAGGTCCAGCCACCGCAGTACTCCCGTGGTGGCCGCGCTGAGCGTAAAGGGGGGGACTGGGCGGACCACGACGGCCGTCGCGTTTGCGCTTCACTGGGCGGATCTAGTTAGCCGGCCAATATTGCTCGTGGATGCGGATTTGGAAGCGCCGGGGATTAGCTACCTCTTCCAGGCGTATGCGGGTTTCCCTAAAATCTCTTTGGAAGACCTCATAGTGCTGGCGCATGCTGAGGAAGCTGAGGAAGCTCCCTCAGCCATACGGTTCGTAGCAGAACGGCTTCGCGACCACTTTGTCCCCGGCAACCTATTCGTCCTTCCTTTACGGCGCGACATCACCGAATTAGCAAGTTCATCGGTGCGACCGGAGCATCTATCAACTCCCGAGCACCCTTTCGCTCTTGCCGATCTACTTTCGCATGTTGCGGAGCTTCTCGGCTGTTCCGGCGTGGTCGTTGACGTGCGGGCCGGCTTAGTTCCACTCGGCGTGAACCTCGCGATGGATCCTGACGTCTCGCCGATACTGGTCACCACGCTCGCGGATCAGTCGATTAGGGCGACATCAGGCCTTGTAAGATTCCTGGCGCGCGAATTCCGGAGAGCTGGCGCCACGCCCCGCCGCCCGCTCTTGGTGGTCAATCGGGTGCCGCTTGTCTTCAAACAGACAGGCATGGACAGGCGGCTTGTCGAGCCGCTGGCGTCCGAGCTCCTAACATCCCTCATCAGTGACGTGTCCGAGGAAGTTGGTTCGTCCGAGGACGTGTACAGCGGTATTCCAGAGATCCAGCCCTTCATCCAGGTCGACGTTCCTGAGCTTCCAGACATCCAGGTCACAACCGGAAGTTGGGGCGAGTACATTGAGCAGTTGAGAAATAGTGGGTTCTCAAGAGCGCTGGCCAGCGGAAGTGATGAGTTTATAGCGACTGAGCTTTCGCTGAACGTTCCCGCCCAGGTTCCAACGATCGCGGTCCAACTCACCGTTAGTGAAGGGCGTCAGGCGCTCGCTAGATTCGCTAACCAGCTAATCGCGGCGGAGAACGTGGAGGGAAAAGTTCCCCGACCACTCGTTACGCAGCCGTTGGCGGCGCTCGCCTCACGATACAAGTCGGAGGTCCCGATCGCGATCAGTGAAGGTGCTAAGGGAACGGGAAAGACGCTAGCCGCCCGCTATATAATTTCTAAGTCACAATGGAATGTGGTCGTCGAGGACCTGCTTGGCCAGGGTAATGCAGTTCCCGCGGAGATAGTGCCCGTCTGCTCCTCTATCCAATCGAGTGAGAAGTTCCAGGCGGAGGCCGACAGCGCACGTACTTCCGCCAGTAAAATTATCGGGTTTGAGAAACCACTTAGCATTTACCAGACCACCGCGTACCTCAAGGACCGCCTTCGAGAGGAGCTTGGCGAGAGCAGGTGGGTATCCATCTGGCTCGACGTTCTCGCGTGGAGCTGTGGTTTTCAGCCGGAGGCGGAGGGAGCAGGACAAAAGTTGTTCGATGAGCTGAGGGCACGTGGTCTGTCAGTCGTCGCAATCTTTGAGGGACTAGAAGAGCTATATACGTCAGTGACAGATGCGGGTGTGGAAGTCGCGATGCGCGCGTTGCTGGTCTCTTTGCCTCAGAAACTGAGGTCAGAGCTGCGCAGGCCGATTGGCCTTCTGGCCTTCGTGAGACGAGATACCATCGAGGCCGCCGTCACGCAAAATCTGGACCAATTTCGCCGCGAGTACGCTGCATTCGCTTTAACGTGGACCGAGGGTGATGTGCTTGAACTTGCAGCTTGGCTTGCTGCGCAATCCAACGCGCTGCCCGAACTCTGGACAAGAGACTTCCAAAAAATGCCTTCTGCTGAGCGTGCGACAGCCCTGGAGCCGCTGTGGGGGAGGAAGTTGGGACCAGACGATGAAGCTAGCCGTCGTACCAGGGAAGCTTACACTGCAACATGGATCATCGCGGTGTTATCCGATTTGCGCGGTCGCCTTGTGCCGCGCGACCTTGTACGCTTGCTCGCCAACTCAGCCGCCTTGAGTCCTGATGTCGAGGAGATCAGCCTGTATGGCAATCGACTTCTGGTGCCGCGATCGCTTCGGGCAGCAGTAGAGCCGACAAGCACCTTGAAGGTAATTGAGACAGAGGAAGAAATTAGGGAACTAAAGCCAGCATTTGCTAAATTTAGGTCGAGAGCCGACGAGCTGTCCGCGCCCCTTACTGACGAAGTAATCTCCAGCCTAGGCTTAAATCCTCAGGAACTTGCTGTCCTCATCCGGCATGGAATTATCTTCGGTGAGAAAGCGCCCTATGAAGTTCCGGAACTCTTCAGGCGGGGATTGGGTTTGCGTCATTCCGGCGCTAGGCGCAGCGTAGTCAATCTTTATCGCCGTGCGAGAAAAAGCGTCTAATTGTCCGGTTCCTGCGCGGATTAAGCAGCACGTGGAAGTATGATCGCTTCCGAGCGCGAAGGGGTAGACTTACTGTCCGACCTGGGTCCGAGGCCATGACCGGTTTTCAACTATGAAGGTCCGCTCACTCTGGTCGGGCATCTCGAAGCAGCCGGCCCAGTTTCGGCCACTCATGTAACGAAACGGAACCAGTATGCCGTCGACCTGATAGGGGCGAATGCCAGGCTTCGGCCCTGTTCGTGCTAACTCACCGCCCATGGAGACCAAACCCGCAATCCCGCTTGCCGTTCTCGTCGGCATCCAGACGCCAGAAATTGATGATGTCGCACACGAAGCCAGCCTCAGGGAACTGGGGCGGTTGGTGAGGACGCTGGGCTACGAGGTGGCGGGCACGGTGTCGCAGAAGCGCGAGGGCACCGGTGCCGGGTCGCTGCTGGGTAGCGGCAAGCTGGCGGAACTGGCAGCGCTGACCGGCGGCAGCGGCGTGGTCGGTTCGATGGCGCCGCCGCCGAAGTCCAAGGCTCGGCAGCGGTTCGAAAGTGCGGCCAAGGCCGTCGATCCGGCCGAGACCGATCCGGACGCGGCCCGCAGGCCCGAGTTCGTCATTGTCGACCATGAGCTCTCACCCAGCCAGATCCGCAACCTGGAACGCGCTACCGGCGCCCAAGTGCTGGACCGCACGGGCGTCATCGTCGAGATCTTCCACCGCCACGCCAACACCCGTGAGGCGAAGCTCCAGGTGGAGATGGCGCGCCTGAAATATGTGGCGCCGCGGCTGCGGGAGTCCTCGGCTGGCGGCGGCCGGCGACAGGGGCCGGGCGCAGGCGAAAGCACGCTCGACCTCGACCGCCGCAAGATCCGCGACCGGCTCGCGGAGCTGAGGGACCAGCTGGAAGCGGTGCAGCGCGACAGCGACCAGCGCCGCTCCACCCGGCGGGACCAGCTGCGGGTTGCGCTGGTCGGCTACACCAACGCGGGCAAGTCGTCGCTTATGCGCGCCCTCACCGGAAGCCAGGTGTTGGTGGAGGACAAGCTGTTCGCCACCCTGGACACCACCGTCCGTGTCCTGCAGCCGGAAACCCGGCCGCGCGTACTGGTGTCCGACACGGTCGGCTTCATCAAGCAACTGCCGCACGACCTCGTCGCCTCGTTCCGCTCCACTCTGGCGGAAGCGCTGGAAGCCTCGCTGTTGTTGTTCGTGGTCGACGCGTCGGACCCAACCTACGAGGCGCAGCTGGAAGTGAGCCGCAGCGTGCTGCGCGAGATCGGGGCGGATGCGGTGCCGTCCCGCCTGGTGCTGAACAAGCTGGACCGCGTGGACGCCGCCGGGCGCGCCGTCTTGGTGGAGAAGCACCCGGACGCGATCCTGCTTTCTGCCCACGCGCCGGATGACGTGAGTGCGCTGCGGGACACCATCATCGCGTTCTTCGAGGCGGCGATGGTGGAGGAGGTGCTGGTGCTGCCCTATGCCAAACAAGGGTTGATCGGCGACATCTATGAGAATGCGCGGGTCTTGTCGGGAGAGTACGACGAGACTGGCCGGGTGCTGAAGGTGCGCGGCCTGCCCGGCGCCATCACGCGGCTGCGGCAAAGCCTGGCCTCGCGGTGAGGCTGCGGCCTCGCGTTGTACTCGGCGGAGAATGGCGGATAGAGCGAACGTCTGCTTCTCCGGGGCGAGCGCTCCGCAGCAGCTTGTCCGCTTCCGGCCAGCCCGGGTCGACAGAAGCGGGGTGGGTGATGCTGCCCTCACCAAGGCTGCAAGGCCCGCAGGCCAGGCCAAAGCCGTGGTCTGACCCGAGCTCCTCCTGGGATTAGGTCAAGCCGGGTTTGTAGGCTCCGCCTGCGACGTGGTCCCAATCCGTAGGACGCTCACCAGCCCGCCGGCCAGCGCCAGCACCGCACTCACCGCCAACCCAATCCGCGGCGCTGTAGTTGTCTCGGCGACGGTGAACAGCAGTGCCATAATGACCGAGCCGACCGTTTGCCCGAGCAGCCGCGCCGTCGCCTGCATGCCGCCGACGGCGCCGCTGCGCTCCTTGGGCGCGGACAGCAGCATATTGCGGTTGTTGGGCGTCTGGAAAAGGCCAAAGCCGAGACCTCCCAGCATCAGGCAACACTCCAGCGGCACCAGGGTGCCGCCGGGCGGCAGCGCCGCCGCGATCGCCAGGCCGGCCGCCAGGAACACGCCGCCAGCGGCACACAGCAGCCCGTTCGACACCCGATCCGCCAGCCGGCCGGACAGTGGACCGGCGACCGCCACCACCAGCGGCCAGGGTGTCATGGCAAGGCCGATCGCCAGATCACCCCGCCCCAGCGCATGCTGCAGATAGAATGGTAACGCCACGTAGCTTGCCATTTGCCCAGCGAAGCAACACACGGACGCCAGGACGGAGATGCGAAACGGACGCGCACGGAGCAGGTCCAGAGGCACCAGCGGGACGGGGCGCGACATCTCGCGCCGGACCAGTACTACAAAGCCGGCCGCCGCCACGGCGAGCAGAGCAGTCGCCAGCCCGGGCGCGGTGGTGATGCGCTCCATGCCGAAGATGAAGGCGGCGAAGCCCAGCGCGTTGAGCCCGGCGCTGGCCCGGTCGATCGGACGTCCCGTGCCAGGCGGTTGCGGCAAGGCGCGGGCGAGCAGGAGCACGATCGCCCCGACCGGCAGGTTGACGGCAAACAGCCACGGCCAGCTTGCGACGGACAAGATGGCGGCGCCGATCGTTGGCCCCGCCGCGGCGGACAGGGCGATGACCGTGGCGTTCCAGCCGATGATGCTGCCGAGCAGCCGGTGCGGATAGGTGAAGCGGATCAGCCCGATGCCGAGCGCCAACACCGCTGCGCCGCCGATGCCCTGGACGAAGCGGGCCGCCACCAGCCAGGGCAGCGACGGCGACAGCGCGCACAGCGCTGAGGCTACGGTGAACAGCGCCACGCCGATGATGAACACCCGCCGCAGGCCGAGGCTTTCGCCCAGCGCGGCGCACGGCAGCAGCGTCATCACTAGGGCGAGCTGGTAGCCGTTAACCACCCAGACCGAGGTGGCGGCCGCGACCTGCAACGTGGCGGCAAGAGTGGGAAGGGCAACGTTGGCGATGGCGCCGTCCAGCACCACGAGCACCAACGTCGCCATGATGGCCAGCGTCGCGTAATGGCGACGCGGGGTTGGTAGGCCGTCCTGATCGAGCATGGGCACAGGATAGGGCGGCGGTGATCAGGCGGAAGGCGCACGACGCGCAATCGATGCCTGCACCGAACGCCATGTCTCCGGCTGCGTTTGGCTTGCATGTCTGATCCCGACTTCAACCTGCTTCCTGCACTCGATGTGCTTCTGCGCGAAGGCAGCGTGGCCGGTGCGGCCAGGATGCTAGGGTTGAGCGCTTCAGCCATGAGCCGCACGCTGCTGCGCCTACGGGTGGCGACCGGGGATCCGCTGCTGGTGCGTGCCGGACGGCGGCTGGTGCCGACGCCATACGCGCTTGCGCTGCGCGACCGGGTGCACGCGGCCACCGACGACGTGCGTGCGGTGCTGCGGCCGGCAATTGGCACGCTCGATCTGCTGTCTCTGGATCGGGTTTTCATCCTGCGGGCCAACGAGGGGTTCGTCGAAGCCTTCGCCGCCCGGCTGGTCACGGCCCTGGCGGAGGCGGCGCCCGGCGTGCGGCTGCGGTTCGCACCCAAGCCGGACAAGGGGGTGCAGGCCTTGCGCGACGGCACGATCGACCTCGAGATCGGCGTGCTGGGCGACACCGGTCCGGAGGTAAAGGTGCAGGCGTTGTTCAAGGACCGCTTCGTCGGCGTGGTGCGCCAGGGGCACGCGCTGGCGTCCGGCGTGGTGACGCCCGAACGCTATGCTGCATGCGGACACGTGGTGGCATCGCGCCGCGGGCGGGCGCACGGGCCGGTGGACGAGGCGCTCGGGGCGCTCGGCCTGGCGCGCCGTGTCGCGGTGACGGTGCCGAGCTTCCCGGCCGCCATGGCGGTGGCGTTGTCATCGGATCTGGTCGGGCTGGTGACGCATTCCTTCGTGCTGGCTGGCCGCGGCGGGTTACCGGTGCACGACTTCGCGCTGCCGGTCCCGACCGCTCCCATCACCGTATCGCAGATGTGGCACCCTCGCGTGGATGCCGACCCGGCGCATCGCTGGCTGCGGGAAACGGTGCTGTCCGTCTGCCGCCCGCGTCAGGCATCCTGATCTCCACAGCCGCCGAAAGCGGGATCAGTTCGCACGTCGCAGATGCCGAAACCACGCGGCCCACGTCTCCAAAAGCAGCCGTGCCATCGGAACACCTTCCAAGCTCGTCAGAAGCTGCCGTGCAGCCGCCTCCTTTCCTGGCCAGCAGCAGGCTGCCGCCCACCAAAAATCGAGCATGCAACCCTGATCGAGAGCTGTCTGCCGGAGCGGGACGATGAAGGTCCGCTATGTCGCGGTGATCATTCCATAGCCGCCGGTCCGGTATGGCCAATGTTAGCACAAGCCGCTGATCCAGCATTGAACAGTCAACTGCGCAGACGGCGCGTGAACTGCGGCAGGCCTCGGTGGTCCAGCACGTCAAGGTAGGCCGCCACCGACGGCGCGCTCCTGCTGAGGTTCGCCTGTGCTGCTTCCGTTGATGCTTGCAACAGGTCCGGGTCGGCATTGTGCAGCTCGCATAGGAAATCGTCTGGATGGACCGCGGAGACGCCGTGTGGTGCCAACGCCGAGGCTGGAAAGTCGCGCAGGTTCATGGTCAGGATCGTCCCGGCCCCAGCTGCAAGGGCCGCTACCAGCACGTGGCGGTCGTCGGGGTCGGGCAGTGTCAAACCTTCCATGCGGGCTTCCCAGCCACGCACCTCCGCTGCCGGCAGAGCACTGTTCATCAGGTCGAGTGTCAGCAACAGCCGCCCCTCGGGGGCCCTGCCCGCTGCAACCAGGTTGCCGATCCACTCCGCATGGATGCGCGCCGTCCAACGTGGCGCGATGACCGCGTCCACACCGAACTGAACCAGCAGATTTCGCAGATGAAAAGGGTAGAGCAAGTTGGCATCAACGACGACGAGTGGTGGCGAGCCTGGCCCTTCAGAGGCCATACGTTCGCTCAAGGTCCTCAGTGTCGGCGGACAGCGCTTCCAGAGCCTGGCGGACCGGCTCCTCCCGCGCGCGAAGGGCCAACACATCGGCCAGCCGAATGCGTCGATGCGCGCCGACGCGCCGGAACGGCAAAAGGCCGACATCCATCCGTCGTCGCACGAGCGGGCGGGAGATGCCCAGGATGCCGGCTGCATCCTCGGGCGTGACCTCCGCATCGTCGGCGAGCACGGTGACGCCATCGGCTGAGGAAAGCCGGTCGAGAAAGTCGGCAAGGGCCAGCAGAGAGGAAGCAGGAAGCGTCAACGCCTCTTCCGTCCCGTCGTCGCGCACGAGGCGGAGATCGGCCTGCGCTGCCGCTCGCAGCGCCGCAGCACCACGGGCCCCGCTTGGGCGCTCGGCAAGCGGCAAGGAATGTCGAGTTGGCGACTGGATCGGCATGGTGCGACGTTATCGTTTATCTGGAATATCCGAAAGGACTTTGTGAGGTGGGGGCGCGTCTCCTTCCGAGGTCGGGCAAGATGCGCCTGCTCCCCTCCTGGCCGATGGTGGCCAGAAAAGGAGAGGGCTATGGGGCACTCTGATTATGATCCGGCGGCCAAGGATCGGCGACCGTGGAATGCAGGACGGATGGTCGGCGCCAGGCGGGTGCTGAAGCCGCAGCAGGTTTGGTCAACAAAAGATCAATACCTACCGAAAAGCCATCCAGTGGGCCGTCCTCCAATGCAAACAGCAGCAGAGACGGGCGACTGCCGCGCCCTGCTCGCCGTCTGGTCAGGCCCGTGCCAGCGTCAGGCGGCCGGCGACGACGTGGCCGTCCGGCCCGGGGCGCATCACGACCATCTCTCCGTCGCCCGGGTAGACCCCGGTCAATGCGGTGACGTTCACCTGGTGCGTCACAAGGATCACCGTCTCTTGGCTGCGCGAGCGCAGGAAGCGCCGCACCGTCGCGGTCTGCTCCGCCCCTTCGCCTCCATTGCCGAAGAAGGAATTGAGCGCCGGCAGGATCTCCACGGGTCCCATGTCGAGCAGCTCCGCAGTCTCGCGCGTGCGGCACCACGCGCTGCTGAACACGCGCGCCCGCACGCCGGCCTCGCGCAGCCGCGCGCCGATCCCGCGGGCCTGCTCCCGGCCAGCGACGTCGAGGTTGCGCTGCGTCGCGCAGTCGCCGGGCCGGAACCCCGGCGGGTCGCCGGTGCCCGGCGCGCGGGCGTGCCGAAGCACCCCCACCGAGCCGGACGAGCGCAGCAACCGCAGGAGCTCCTCCGGCGCCTGCGCCCGTGCCGGCGCGACGCGGAAGGCGAGCAGGAGAGGCAGCATGCGGCGCGTCACGACGGCTGCGGCGCCGTGCAGGGAGGGAGGTTGGGTCAACAAGGCCGCGCTTTTCCAGGAATGGCAGGGATTGCCACCCTTATTGGGACGTGCCCACGCGTGGACTGCATCCTACTGCTTTCCAGCCGTGCCCATGATGTGCTCGACCGCCTCATCTTGGGTGCCGATGAACGTCCGGCCTTCCTCATTCTGCAAAGCAACATACTCGCCCATCAGCAGCGCCTTGCGCAGATGCGCGGTGGCTTTCTCGGCCAAGGCCTTGTCGTCCGGGCTGGCGGGATCGTGCACGAAGCGCAGATGCAGGATGAGCGTGGCCGGGTCGAGGCGCGTCCAAGGCATGGGAAGTGTCCTCCTGCGTTGCCGGCCCTTCGCTGTCCCGGGCCGGCAACGCAGCCGTGACGAACGACATGGGATGCATGGCACGGGCAAGGAAGCCGCCGGCTTTCCCTGCTCGCCCGTCTTCGGTCAAACCGGCTCGTCCTGGCGCTTGCGGGCCTTCACCGCCCTGTCCGGCAGCCAGTCGCCGTTGTCCTCGCCCGTGCGCTGCCACGGCGTGCCGTGCTCATGGAAATCGAGCGCCGCCTGCGCGCCCAGCGCCGCGTCCGTCGCCGCCCGCGCGGCCAGCGCCTGCTGCGTCCACACCGTGCGGGTGCGCCGCACCTGCTCGCGCAGCCTGTCTGCGAACGCCTCGGCGCCCGACGTCTTAGCGGCCCGCAGCATGGCTTCCGCCTTCTCGGCGGCCGCCTCGGCATCGCGGTACTCCAAGCACAGCACGTGCGCCTGCTCGACCTGCGTGGCGACCAGCCCCCGCAGGTGCGCCAGCGCCGCGTCCCGGCCCATGCCGAACGCCAGCGTTTTCAGCAAGCCGGTGAACGCCTCGGCTGCCTCCGCCATTGTATCGGGCACCCCGTCGTCGCCGGCCCAGCGGCAAACGTTTTGCATTTCCGCGCGCTCGTCCGCCATCGCCGCGGCAAGGTCCTCGCGCGGCGCCAGCCCCCGGAGGCCCAGCAGCGTCGGTTTGGCCCGCCGCTCAGTTGGGAAGCGCACGATGCCGCCGGTCCCGGGGATCAGATCGAACTTCATGGCGCACCTCCTGCTGTTGGCCCCGTTCTAGCGGACGGACCATGGGTTGTCAAATGCAAGCCATTGTATTTGCTTAGTTATTTGCGTCAGCATGCCTGGAGCCGTGGCTTTGACCTCTTGTCCTGGGATAGCAGTCGATGCGGATTGCTCCATGAAGCGCCGAGCCTCGGATTCCCTGCAGGAACATAGCCCGCAGGGCGGCCCGGCGCCGTCGGGCAGCGCCGGCCGGCGTCACGGCCTGCCCAGCGCCCGGTCCGCTCCCATCGGCCACTCCGTCGCTGGCCACCCGCCCTGTGGCGCCCATGCCTCGCCACGACGCGCCAGCGCCACCGCACGCCCAACCCCGCGCGCCGTCCGGCATCGGCCATGCGCCTCGATCAGGCACGCCGCCGCCTCGCGCAGCCGACGCTCCGCCGTCCGCTCCAGCGATTCCACCCAGTCGCCACCCATTGCAAACGCCTGCTCCATCGCTGACCGTGCCTCCAACGCGCGGTCCGCAGCGTCACGCGCACGCCGGCACGCTTCGGCCGCCGCCGCCACGACAGGCCGCAGCAGGCTGTCCAATGCCCGGAGCCGCTCGTGCCGCGCCAGCGGAAGGACCTGCTCGGCGATGTGCCGCGCCGTCTCCTCGTCCACACGCCCGAACAGGCTGGCGGGCGGCAGGTCCAACCCAAGGACCGCCGCCACATGCGCCACCTCCCGCGGGTCCGGCTCCAGGCCGTCCAGCAGCTCGACCGAAGCCGCAACGCGCAGCTCGACCGGGAACCGGATGACGTTCGTCAACTGCGCCAAGTCCTCTTCGAACATTCGACTTGCCTTCTCTTGTCGAACCGAAGTCTACGCTGGGCCTGTACAGCCTCGCAAGGCTGACGACTTGCAGGAAGCTCGGGCAGAGCCAGTCCAGCCGCCCTTCCCGGAGACGCCCGCCGTCGTGGCCAAGGAAGCAGGACGCTTCCAGCCTGCCCGGCTTTCGCCAACCGACGTTGCACAGCGTAAACCTCCTGCCGCCGACCGCATTTTGGAGGGATTGCGATGTCGAATGGCGGGCTGATCAGCCAAGAGACTGCGATCATCATGCAGGCTGGGCAGGTTGCCATGGTGGATCGACTGGTGAAGCCGACGGACTGGGCGTTGCCGCTTCGGGGCCGGGCTCTAGGGCCTGTTAGTGTCTGAACTCTTTGCGTGGTCATGCATTATCCCGCTTTTTGGCAAGGTGGGCTGGATGCTGACGGATGCGCAATGGGCGGTGCTGGAACCCTTGATCGAGGCTGTGCGCCCGCCGGCCAAGGTGCCGCTTCGGCATTTGCGGCGCACTATCGGCGCCATTCTGTGGCGGCATGACAACGGCGCCAAGTGGCGCGCGGTGCCGGCCGAACTCGGGCCATGGTGGATGGCGGCACAGACCTTCATCCGTTGGTCCCGGCTCAATGTTTGGGAACGCCTGCTGACGCTGGTTCAGGAGCAAGGCGTGCAGCTTGGAATGACCTTCCTCGACGGCACCAGCATCCGCGCGCACCAGAAGGCGGCCGGGGCGGCCAAAACGGCGGCACTTCAACGCAACGGGACCATCGTGAAGCACTTGGCCGGTCTCGTGGCGGTTATGGCACCAAAGCTTGCGTGATCACCGATGCCGTCGGCCGGGCCGTGGCCTTTGTCCTGGCACCGGGGCAGGCGCACGAACTGCCGCACGCCGTGGCATTGCTCAACCAACTGCCGGGCGTGCCCGGCTGGGTGGTCGCCGACCGCGGCTACAGCAGCCACGGCTTCCGCGAGCACATCTGGGACTTGGGCGCACGGCCCGTGATCCCGCCCAAGCAGAACGAGGCGCCCGTGGCCTGCCCGGACTGGATCTACACTCATCGCAACCAAGTCGAGCGGCTCTGGGCCAGGCTCAAGGAGTGGCGTGCGGTCGCCACACGATACGAAAAGACCGCCAACTCCTTCATGGGCGTCCTCTGCATGGCCGCCAGCATGGATTGGCTCAAATGCTAACAGGCCCTAGTCCGCCCAAGAGGGCGGACCCGAACCCCCTTCGGGGTTTCGGCCTTTCAGGTAACGATCCCTAACGCCAGAAAGTAAAAAAAGCACAAAAAGGGAGTGACCTCAGTGCCCGGGTGTCTGTTCCCCGGTTTCGCCCCGTCGTGATCGAGGCCCACCAGGCGGACGGGGCGAGACCGGGGAACAGACACTTCACAGGGCGGGTCCTGCCTGAAATGCTGCGCTCCGCGCAGCATCCAGCAAGCAGAAGAAAGACAAAAAACAAGCTCGGGGGCTCTCCGAAGAACAGAGCAGGATGCATGCCAGATCGGTGGCTTTCTCTTGAAAAATACTCGGCTTCTAATCACATTTATTTCAGCAATAAGTGCTGCAAATACCTGACTATACTGTTGCTTACTATGGCCCGATGTGGGATAACAAATACGCGGTTGATGACGGCCGCGGCGGGCGCCCCCGCCGGTGCAGCGAACACCAACGGGGGCAGGCCCAAAACAGAGGATGTCACAGCATCATGTCCCAGACCTTTGACACCCATAACACCCCGGCCACCGAGGACAAGGCCGACGCCACCGCCATGCAGGACGCCATGGCCCGCGCCAAAGCCGCCAATGGCAAGCAGGCCCCCAAGGCCGTCGCCCGCACCGGCGTCGCCCAACGCAGCGCAGGCCGCGAGGTCATCACCTTTGAAACCGCTGTCCGCCTCGGCCCCACCGACGATGTGGTCAACAAGATCCTCAGCGTGTTCCACGTCGAGCCGGTCCCCGTCGCCGAAATCCGCGAAATGGTCGAGGAGCACTTGGCCAAGCAGGCCGAGGCCATGAACATGGGAGAGAAGGGGACGCAGATGACGCTTGGGCGCATCGTCGGCGCCTACGTCGGCGCGGCCTACGGGGCGGCCCTGACCTACGACGGACGCCGCCGCACGGCCCGCGAGATGACCTCGAAGATGAACGAATACCGCGACGAGGACCGCGATGGGCCGTCCGGCTTCGAGAGCCGCGTCGAACAGGCTCAGGAGTTCGCCGCCATGCTCGCCATGCAGGCGGTCGCCGCCATCGCCGCCGCCGAAGGGGCGTGCTCCGCCTACGAGCATATCACCGGCGACATCTGGAAGCCCTACGTCCCCGCCACCCCGGCCAGCGCCGCCATCGGACGCCAGGCCGCCACCGCGCGCATGTCCGCCTTCGACTGAGCGCCAGCCAGGGCGGGGGGCCGACAACCCCCCGCCACTTGCGGCCACCCCAGCGAAGGATATCCCATGCGCCTGCCCGGCATCGGACGACTGCGGCGGCTTGTGCCAGTCAAGCCGTCCCTGTCACCCAAGCACCGCGAGGAGCGTCTCAGGCTCTTCGCCACAGGACTTCAGAACTTCGCGCTGGCCTTGTTCCTGGGCGTCGTCGTCCTGCCCGCCTTCACCGTGTCAGCCACGGCACCCGTGAGAACAAGACTGGCCGCCTTCGCCGTCGCGGGCATGGCGGAAAGCTTGGCTTTCATCCTGCTGCGGTATATTCCACCCCCAGGGCCGTAGGAGGCGCCGATGGATGACCTGTTCGTCAACCTTGTTCTCGGGCTGCTCGTCGCGGGCGTCAGCGGCACGGTCGTTTACCAGGTCTGGCGCTACCTGACCGGCGGCCCCTAGACCGCCAAGGCATCCTGGCCCCGGCGGGGTGGGGTCC
>CAXTUQ010000040.1:0-19433 GCA_964247405.1 uncultured Acetobacteraceae bacterium | reverse complement strand
GTGCTGTCCGGGGCGAGCGCATCGCCAAATGGCTGGCCCGCGCCGGGGTCGCCAGCCGGCGCGACGCGGAGAAGCTGCTGGCCGAGGGCGTCGTCGCGGTGAACGGCGCCGTGGTGACGCATCCCGCGACCTTCATCGACCCGGACGATATCGTGCAGGTCCGGGGCGCCGTGGTCGATGCGCCCGACCGGACCCGGCTGTGGCGCTACCACAAGCCCGAGGGGCTGGTGACCACCCACCGCGACCCGCAGGACCGGCCCACCGTGTTCGACATGCTGCCGCCCGGGCTGCCGCGCGTCGTCAGCGTCGGTCGGCTGGACCTCAACAGCGAGGGGCTGCTGCTGCTGACCAACGACGGCGCGCTGGCCCGGCGGCTGGAGCTGCCGGACAACGGCTGGACCCGCCGCTACCGCGTCCGCGTTTACGGGGTGATCGACAACCGGGCACTGGGCGGCCTGGTCCGCGGCGTCACCGTCGAGGGCGTGCGCTACGGCCCCATCGAGGCGATGCTCGACGCCCGCACCGGCACCAATAGTTGGCTGAGCGTGGCGCTCAAGGAGGGCCGCAACCGGGAGGTACGCAAGGTGATGGCGCATCTGGGCCTGCAAGTCACCCGGCTGATCCGCGTCGCCTACGGCCCGTTCCAGCTTGGCAACCTCGGGCGCGGCGAGGCGGACGAGGTTCCCGGCAAAGTGCTGCGCGAACAGCTTCCGGAGGCGGGCGTCAACCCGGCGCGGCCGGCGCGGACGAGGCCGGGTCCGGCCTGAGCCATGCGGATCATCGCGGGCGCCTGGCGCGGCCGGGCGTTGATAGCGCCGCCGGGCGATGCGACGCGGCCGACTGCGGACCGGGTGCGGCAGGCGTTGTTCGACCGGCTGATGCACGCGCCCTGGGCGGGCCGGACGGCAGTGGAGGGCGTCCAGGTGCTGGACGTTTTTGCCGGTACTGGCGCGCTGGGGCTGGAGGCGTTGTCGCGTGGGGCCGCGCACGCGACATTCCTGGAAACCGGGCGCGCGGCGCTTGCGGCTTTGCGCGCCAATGTTGGGGCGTGCCGGGCGGAGGGGCGCTGCACGGTGCTGGCGGCGGATGCGCTCCGGCCGCCGCCGGGCCAGGCCTGCGGGCTGATGTTTCTTGACCCGCCTTATGGGCAGGGGTTGGTCGGCCCGGCACTGGCCGCTTTGCAGGCTGCTGGCTGGATTGCGCCGGGCGCGCTGATCGTGGCGGAGTTTGGCCGGGACGACGCGCTGCCATGCCCGGAGCCGCTGGACGACCGAGTCCAGGGTGCCGCCCGCACGGTGGCGTGGCGCGCATGACGTGCGGCGTGGCCCCGTCAGGGCTGATTTGCGCCTGTGGCCTGTGTGCCTCGTAGGGCGGCGACCGCTGGCTCCGGCCAGGTCAGCTCTGGCAGGGACGGCATCGGGACCCCATCCCGCGGGCGCAAAACGATGTCAGCAATGCCTTGGGCATGCACGATGGTGTCGTGCAGAAAGCCGTATGCATCCGGCAACGGGGAGACTTGGCCGTCTTTCTCCGGCTTGCCGACCTCGAATGCCTCCCAAAGCTTGCGCACCAGCGCGCCCGGGCTATGACCGGCAAAGGCCGACAGGCACCAGATGTTCACTTCACTGTAGATCAGCGGGCGGTCCCGGGTTAGCAGCCGCCTTGCACCGGCCAGGACGTCGGGTTCGTGGCCCTCGGCGTCGATCTTGATGAAGGCGACCGGCGGCAAGTCAATCTCATCCAAGGTCACGGCCGGCACATCCACCGTCGGCATGGCGCCCGATACGTGCCCCGCCGCGACGACGTGCGACCCGGCGCCGAACTGCGCGACATGGAAGCGCAGCGTGCCCGGCTTGTCCGAAGCGGCTGCGGCGTGGACCTCGACATTGGCGATGCCGTTCCGCTCCAGGTTGCGGCGCAGGAACGCCACGTTGGGCGGGGAAGGCTCAAACGCGATCACCCGTTCCGTCATTCGGGCCAGCAGGATGGTGGACAGGCCAATGTTCGCGCCCACGTCGATGACGGTTGAATTGCGGGGAACCTGCCGCTCGATCAAGGCAGCCAGGCCATCCAACGCTGCCGCTTGTCCTTCGACGGCCTGAAAGTAAGGGTCGTCAGCCGCGCCCTCCAAGACGGTCAACACACCCCTGAGCTTGACGGACTTGGTTTGCAGGCGATCCGGATCGGCTCGCGACAGAATGCTGCCGATCCAGCCGGAAGCTTTGTTCAGGGCCATTATGCATCCACCAAGGAGGAACTCGCCTTGCTGCGGCACGGCGAACGGGCGCAAACGATGTCTGCAACGGGTATCACACCGCGGCAGTCTCGTCCGCCTCCAAAGCCTGCCGGATGCCTTCCAGCTCATCCTTGATCTGAACCAGCCTGTCCATCGGCAAGCCGGTCGCCGCGGCGATGGCGCAAGGGATGTGCACCGCCTGCGGCTGCAACGCCCGCCCGGCCGCTGTCAATTCGGTGCGGACCAGGCGTTCATCCTTCTTGTCACGGCTGCGGCGGACCAGGCCGGCCTGCTCCATGCGCTTCAGCATTGGCGTCAGCGTGCCGGAGTTCAGGTGCAGTTGCTCGCCGAGCGCGCGCACCGTCAGCCCGTCCTCCTGCCACAGCACGAGCATGACCAAATACTGCGGATAGGTCAGGCCCAGCCCGGCGAGGATCGGGGCATAGACCTTGCCCAGCGCCAGCGTCGTCGAATACAGCGCGAAACAGAACTGTGCTTCCAGGTCGAGGTCGATCGTCGCCGATGGCTGTTGCTGCACTGATGCCGCCGTGAACCCTATGAACCACTGAACCAGTTATAGCCCTGATCCTCCCACCAACCGCCAGGGTAATCGTTGGTGACGAAGAGGGCGGCGATATGCTTGGGGTTCTTGAACCCGAGCTTGGTGGGCACCCGCAGCTTGACTGGGAAACCATATTTGTCCGGCAACGGCGCGCCGCGGAAATCGGTGGCGAGGATGGTCTGCGGATGCAGCGCCGTCGCCATGTCGATGCTGCTGTAGTAGCGGTCGGCGCACTTGAAGCCGACGTAGCGCGCCCTTGTGTCCGCCCCGATGCGTTCGAGGAAGCCGCGGAACGGCACGCCGGACCATTCGCCGACCGCGCTCCAGCCCTCGATGCAGATGTGCCGGGTGATCTGGCTGGCCTGCGGCATGGCGCGCAGCCGGGCCAGCGTCCAGGGCGTGCGGTCCTGCACCAGGCCGGACACCTCAAGTTTCCAGGCGTCGCCGTCCACCTCGGGGGCGTTGTCCTCGGGGTAGTAGGCGTTGAACGGGAAGGGGTCGGTGATCTCGCTCGCGCTGTAGGTGGGGGCGAGGCGGTTCGGGTCGAACAGCCAGGCCTGCACGCGGTCATTGAACCGCGACACCGCCCACAGCGCCCGGTCCACCGCGTCTCCGTCCGACAGGTTGCAGCCGGTCAGCATGGTCAGCGCGCCGAGCGACAGGCCGGAGCGCAGGAGCAGCCGCCGCTCCAGCCTCCGCAGCTCGGGGGCCAACGCCTTGTTGTCGGTGGAACTCACGGTTGGACCTCCCCGGCGGACGCCTCGACCCGGGCGCGGCCCGTGATCATCGCCCAGAGCGTGCTGGGAACAATGGCCACCAGGGCCAGGTGTACCGCCGTGAAGCCCACGATGCCCGCCATGGCGGCAAAGTGGATGCGCCGGGCCAACTCGTAGCCGCCGAGCAGGCCGACCAGGCCTTGAAGCTGCACGGGCTTCCACAAGCCAAGCCCGGAAACCACCGCCGCCACGACCAGCAGCACCACAACGATGTACAGCAGCCGCTGCACCGCGTTGTAGGTGCCGAGCTTGTGGACCAAGCGGAAGAACAGCGCCTCCTTCAGATCCCGCCAAACCTCGCGCGGGCCGAGGGGCAGGAAACTGCGCATGAAGTGCCGCCCGGCCAGGCCGTAGGCCAGATAGACCAGGCCGTTGGCGACCAGCAGCCACATCGCCGCCAAATGCCAGGCAATCGCGCCGCCCAGCCAGCCGCCCAGCGTCGCCCAGCCCGGGAAGCTGAAGCCGAACAGCGGGCTGGCGTTGTAGATCTTCCAGCCGCTCATCACCAGGCAGGTGATCGCGACGGCGTTGAGCCAATGCGTGACCCGCACCACGAGGGGATGGATCACCACCAGGGGAACTCGTGTAAGCTGGACGGCGCCCATGCTGCGCTCCGGGTCCGCCTACATGGGCGGGACGGTGCCGTTCGCCCCGGTGATCACGGCGTTGGCGGTGATGCTCGCGGCGCCCTTGGGGCTGATCACCACGACGCGGGCGCCGGGCTTCAGCACGGTGCTGTCGGCGGGCTTGACGGTCACGACGGGCACGTCGTCCGGCACCACGACGGTCTTGCTGCCGCCCTTGTAGTCGATGACCATGGTGCGCCCGCTGGTCGTCTGCACGCTGCCGACCGCGCCGTTGGTCATGGTGGTGCTGCCCGGCAAGTCCCAGCCGTAATGGCCGTCGCCGCTCCCGCGCAGGCCCTCGTCGAAGATCGTGACCTCCAGCGCCTTGATCGTCCCGTCCGGCAAGGGGGCGGCGGCGATGCCGACGTAGGAGTTGGGCTTCACGTCCGCGAGGCTCGCCGTCTCGGCCACCAGCAGCTTGGTCTTGTCCGTCAGCGTGACCGGGACGGTCTGGCCGTTGCGCGACTTCGCCTCCAGCATCTGGCCGGTGACGCTGCTGATCGTGCCGCGGGTGATGGTCACGGGCGCGTCCTGCGCCCAGGCCACGCCGGACAGCGACGCGGCGAGGGCGAGGCCGGTCATCATCTTCTTCATAGGCATTCCTTTGCAATCGTAGCGGCGGCGCAGCTTACGCCGACAAATCCTTAACGCGCAATTAAATCACGAATGATCGACGGTTATGCAACATGTCCAACCCTCGACGCTGGGGAGGGCCAAACCGAACCGCGGCATGACCGTTGGACATCCTGCACGACCAAGAAACAGGAGGACACGATGCGAGCATCAATTCTGACGGCGGCGCTTCTGCTTTACCCCGCCGTCCTGTTCGCGCAGGCGCCCAAGCCCGGAAGCAATGGCGGCGGCGACGTCGGCCCCAGCGTGAGCCGGCCCGACGTGCCGTTGGGCACGGTGCCGCCCGGCACGCCCAACGGGGACACCGCCGGGGACCGGGCCTTGCGCGACGCGGCCGGCCAGAACGTGATCGGCAAGACGGAAACTCCGGCCACCGCGGTCCCCGGCGACACCAAGGGCCTGGACAGCGGCGTCCGGAAGTAGGCGCGGTCGGTCAGATCTCGCGCTGCTGCATCATCCTCGCCATGTTGTCCGCCTGGCGGATGGCGAGCGAGACGATGGTCAGCGTCGGGTTGCAGGCGGCCCCGCTGGTGAACTGGCTGCCGTCCGACACGAACAGGTTCTTGATGTCGTGGGTTTGGCCGAACTTGTTGATCACGCCGTCCCGCGGCTTCTCGCTCATCCGGTTGGTGCCCATGTTGTGCGTGCTCGGGTAGGGCGGCGTGGGAATCAGCCGGGTGGCGCCGACAGCGGAGTACACGGCGGAGCCTTGCTGCACCGCGTGCGCCCGCATGGCGATGTCGTTCGGATGGTCGTCGAAGTGCACGCTGGCGACCGGCATCCCGAGCTTGTCGCGGGCGGCCGGGTCGAGGGTGATGCGGTTGGTTTCCCGCGGCATGTCCTCGCCGATCAGCCACATGCCGGCCATGTTGCTGTAGCCGTCCATCGCGCTTGTGAAGCTGCGGCCCCAGGCGCCGGGGTCCATGAACGCCGCCATGAACGGGACGCCGAGGGAGACGGTCTCCATCTCGTAGCCGCCGACGAAGCCGCGGCTCGTGTCGTGCCGCGATTCGTCGCGGATGATGCCGGCCATGGTGGTGCCGCGATACATGTGCACCGGCTTCTCGAAGATGCCGTACACGTTGCCGGTCATGTGCCGCATGTAGTTGCGCCCGACCTGGCCGCTGCTGTTGGCGAGGCCGTCCGGGAATAGGTTGGAGGCGCTGTTGAGCAGCAGGCGCGGGCTTTCGATGGAGTTGCCGGCCACCGCGACCACGCGCGCCTTTTGCCGGTGCATCGCGCCGTCCGGGCTGGCATAGACGACGCCCGTGACCTTGCCCCCGGCGTCGTGCTCGATCTTCACCACCTGGCTGTTCGGGCGCACCTCCAGGTTGCCGGTGTCCTCGCCCTTGGGGATCTCGGTGTAGAGCGTGGACCACTTGGCGCCGGACTTACAGCCCTGGAAGCAGAAGCCAATCTGCTGGCACGATCCCCGCCCGTCGCGCGGCTGGCTGTTGATCGCCATGCGGCCGGTGTGCACCTCCTTGTAGCCGATCTTGCGGGCGCCGGCCTCCATGACGCGGAAGTTGTTGTTGCCGGGCAGCCCGGGGATGCCGTTAGTGCGGGTCACGCCCATCTTGTCCTCGGCCTTCGCGTAGTAGGGCGCGAGCTCGGCGAGGGTGATCGGCCAGTCCAGCAGGTTGGCGCCGGGCAGCGCGCCGTAGGTGGTGCGGGTCTTGAACTCGTGCTCCTCGAACCGCAGGCTGGCGCCCGCCCAGTGCACGGTGGAGCCGCCAACCGCCTTGACGATCCAGGCCGGCAGGTTCGGGAAGTCCTTGCCGACGCGCCAGGTGCCGGAGGTCGTCCGCATGTCCTTCCAGGCGAGCTGGGTGAAGCTCGCCCACTCGTCGTTGACGAAGTCCGCCGACTCGTAGCGGTCCCCGGCTTCCAGAATCACCACTTTGACGCCCTTTTGCGCCAGCTCGTTGCCCAGCGTGCCGCCGCCGGCGCCGGAGCCGATGATGACGACGAGGCTGTCGTCGTTCAGGTCGAATTGTGCCATCGCGCTTCCCCCCCCTTAGGCCGTTGGCAGCCAGTTGATGTCGTCGAAGCCGCGGGCCAGGTAGCCGCCGTACTCGGCGGACGACCCCTCGTAGCCGAACTTCGGCCAGATCTCCGGTTGGTTGTAGAGCGACACCACCAGGTCCTTCCGCAGCGTGCGGAAGAAGTTCGTGTGCTCGATCCCGCGCAGCAGTGCTACCCGGTCGGACTCCCAGGCGACGTCCAGGTAAGGGCAAGCGTGGGCGTCCTGCGCGTCCGCGTCGAGCCGGGCTATGCCGTCCGTCAGCATCGCCTTGACCGCCTCGTCCTTGCCGGCCTTGGCGTCCCAGGGTGTCACCGCGCGGACGTAGAACACGTCGCCGATGTGGTCGTGCGGGAAGATGTCGCGGGCCGCCTTGACCAGCGTCGCCATGGCGTGCGGGGAAATGGCCTTGGCGTCCTGCGCCCAGGCCGCGCCGGCGCCGATGGCCGTGCCGGCGATGGCGGCGGCGGGCACGGCGGCGCCGGTGGTGCGCAGGAAGCCACGCCGGCTGAATTGCGTGCGGCGGTCGATCTCTCTCATGGACAGGTCCTCCGTTGTTTTTTGGGTTAGCCGAAGCGTCCGTGGCGCTGCAGCACCTCGATGCTGTAGCCGTCAGGGTCCTTGATGAAGAAGAAGCGCCCGAGCAGCGCGCCGTCCCGCTGCAGCTCGCGGACCGGGCCGGGCGCCCCGCCGGCGGCCTCCATCTCCGCCCGCGCGGCGTCAAGGTCATCGACCGCGACGGCGAGGTGCCCGTAGCCGTCGCCGAGGTTGTACGGCTCGGTGCGGTCGTGGTTGACCGTCAGCTCCAACTCGAAGGTGGAGGCCGGGTCGCGCATGTAGATCAGGGTGAAGCTGTCGAACGGGTAGCGGTCCACGATCTCCAGGCCCATGGCAGCGTGATAGAACGTCACGGCCCGGTTCTCGTCCAGCACGCGGATCATCGAGTGGATCGGCTTGGCCATCAGTGCTGCTCCTTCAAGTAGGCGATGATGGATTGGCGGATTTCCGGCTTTGCCTGGCGATAGCCCATGACGCCGCCCTTGATCACCGCCTGCGGGTTGGCGAGGTAGGGGTCGAGGTGCGCGTCGTCCCATGTCCAGTCCGCATCGGCGAAGCCGGGCGAGTACTTGTAGCCTGGCACCGTGCCGGCCTTGCGGCCATAGACGCCCGCCAGGTTCGGACCTTGCCGTGTTTCGCCTACGACCAGCGAGTGGCAGGTACCGCACTGGCGGCGGAACAGCGTCGCGCCGTCCGGCGCGTCCGCTTGGGGGCCTGGCTGCGCATAGGCTGGAACGGCCAGCCCCAGCAGGGCCAGGAAAAGGATGTGTCGCGTCGTCGCCTCCCTCGTTTGTTTCCAGCGCCTCTTCGGGCCTGTTGGCGAGCCTGCCGCCCTGTTGGGCCGCTTCGGTAATTTAGTATCGGTGTTTCCAGGGTTTTGGCAACATTGCTGGACGCGGCTGGACGATCGCGATGGGCGCGGTTGTTCAGTCGTCACTCGCCGCGGAACATGCGCTCGTTCAGGAGGTAGCGCAGGCCGCGGCTCCAGGACTCATCCGTGTTGCCGCGGATGTCGACGCTTTCGGCGCGCAGCGTCCGCCCGGTGCTGGCCTCCTCCACCACGAGGTTCACGTTCAGGATCAAGTTGCTGACCTTCTGCACCCATCCGTACGCGACCTGCTGGGCGCCGAGCTGGCGCGCCAGATCCAGTTCGCAGCCATTGCAGCCGCGGATCGAGTCCACGCCGGACAACCGGTCCCGCACCGGGCTGACATCGACCACCTGAAAGTGGTCGCTCAGCCCGGTCTTCAACTGCTGATCCAGCCGCTGAAGCCGCGCCAGCTCCTCTGGCGTCGAAGGGGCGGGCGAGGTGTTGGTTAAAGCGAAATCGAACACCGCGACGGTGGGCAAGGTTTTCGCCATGGCCGGGCTGAATGGTGCTGCAAGCACACAGGCCAGAAGCAATGATCTCATGTTGTTTGGACCTCCCTAAACTTGGATAATTTCATCGTTATGCCTTGAGTTCGGCATTGACAACAGGCGTTCAGATTGGCGTCCGGGCAGCTCGTCCCGACGTTTCCGTGGTGTGCGATCTTGGTTATGCTTCGATTGCCACGTTGGCCATGTCCGTCAGGCGACACCGATCCGGCCGCGCCCTCAAACAGCACGCCAACAGGTTTGGAGAATGCCACCACCGGGCGGCAGAGCCGGCCGTCCCACGATCGAGCCTGCCATCCCTTAAACCCGGCGTGGCATTCGCGAGTGCCCAGCCGAGAAGGCGCGCTTGGAGGGCGGCGTCGATGAGGAGGGCGCCGGACGAATCCCGCCGGGTGTTCATTCGAACGGGAATGAGACGGCAGGTCTCTTGATGGGGTAGGCATCGTGTGGCATTGCGGCTTCTCGGCGCCGCACTTGTCAGGTGCCGCTGGAACCGGCCGATGGACGGTTTCGGTCGATTGGAAGGCAAGAAGCGGCAGCGTGCGTCCGGCAGCCTTGCCACGCGGACACGCCGAGATTCAGGTCGTCCCAGAACTCCGAAGCGGCAATGCGCCGGATCGTCGCCTCGGTCGATGCTTGGGAGCCATGCAGAAGCAAGATCATGACTGCCCAGGCCGCGATGATCGGCGACAACCGCAATCTTGGAGGGGGCGGGCCGGCCAGCATGAGCAGGACCATCGCGCTGCCCACCCCGACCACTCCGGCCACCAAAACGTCGAGGCGGGTGTGCACGTGCAGCGCCAGGCGAGACAGCCCGATGAGGGTCGCCAGGCCGGCCGAGATCGGGATCGTCCACCGCCAATCGCCACCCCGCCGCCGCACGATCAATCCGAAGAAACCGCCAACCGCTGCCGCCGCACCCGCGGTATGCCCGCTCGGACTATGAAGCCCCTCGGCCCAGAGCGGGTCGTAAAGCAGGCAGGCCAGCTTGAGCAACAGTATGCTGACCCAGGTGCAGGCGAGAACGCCGCTCCAGGCGAGCGCGCCGCGGTACCAGCCTGAGGCGCCGAAGCCAATCGCGACCGCGATGGCCGATGGGACCAGCACCGCCTGATCGGCGAAATCCGTCACGAACGCAGCAATGGTCACGAGGCGACGCTTTCTGTTCGGTTCGTCACGGCACCCATGTAAAACGGCTCCAATCGATAGCAGCGAGCGCCAGCCATACCCGCGCCTTCCAGCCGCTGTGCCGAGGCCATTCGAAACTGCCCGCACCATACGACCCCGACGCGGTCCAGTCCGCGTCCGGCATTCCTTGCACGGCGTCGCCGATGCAGGAGGCCGCCCGCGCGAGCCGACCGATTGTCATCCATGCGAGAGGTAGCCGCCACGCAATGCCTTGCCCAGGATGGTAGGCATTTGCCGTGTCATTTCTTGAGCGATCAACTGGGCGCTTCTACGGCTGTCGATGAGCAGGCCCGCCGCGCAGCGCAGGTCACGATTTTTGATCGCATCAGTAAAAGCACGATAATAATAGCAGCGGTCCACTACGATTTTATGTCTGTGTATTGCCTTGACGAGAGCCGGGTCTTGCGCGACTTTCGGATCGGTCAGGAGATCAGACTCCATCTGCCGGACACGCATCAAGTCATGCGAACTTTGCTGTTCGGTAAGCGATCCGGGACTGATTGCATAGCAATACATCGTCTCGGGCAGCAGCCACCAGCGGGCGCCGTTGGTGAGGCAGCGGACATACAGCATGAAATCTTCGGCAAAGCGGTTCCGTTCGTCGTAGGCGATTTGCTTTTCACGCAGGAAGTTGGCCCTGAGCAAAGGTTTCAGGAACCCATAGCTGACGCGGGGCATCTTTGGTGAACCCACGTTGCGTGCAATGAACTCGGCGGTGGTCAGTTCCGCCGGTCGGGACAGCAGCGCAGGCGGGATCATGGCAGCGCCCTCCGTCTGATCATCCGTATTGCAGAGCAGAATGTTGTCGGCAACCATATCGGCACCCACTCGGTCAGCCAGTTCAAGCAGTTTTGCAAGGCGTTCGGGTAAGTAGCTGTCATCTGCGTCGAGTAGCGCAATCCAGTCACCCTTGGCCGCCGCAATGCCCCGGTTGCGTGCGGCTGCCGGCCCGGCGTTCGCTGGCTGGCACAGCAACCTGATACGCGCGTCCGACTTGGCCACTTCAGCAACAATCGCCGGGGTTCGGTCGCTGGATGCATCATCAACCACTATGATTTCCAGCCTTTGCTCGGTTTGCCGGCGAGCGGAGGCAATGGCCCTTTCAATTGTGGATGCGGCGTTAAACGCCGGGATGACGACCGAAACCCGAACTGTCCCGACTTCTTGCCGGGCTGTTGAGGCTTGAGAGAGGTCCGGTGTTTCTGCATGCAGATCTGAATGAGAACTCGAACCTTGAGAAATCAAAGGGCAGTCTCCTTGTCCAAGTGACAGGAAGCGCTGCGTTGCTTGGCCAACCCACAAAAAACCGCGGGTATGGAGATCAAATTTGCGGGAGTCTGGGATTAATCTATAATTTGTGATTGTCGGATAGTAAATTTTGCGCTCCAGCGCAAATATGTGGAAGCGAGCCTGATGTGGCCTGATTGTGGTCGCGGCTGTTGCATTTGGATTGTCGTCATTGCATATAGGAATTTTTACAAGCAGTAAGCCTGATAATGTGCAATTGACAAACGTGTGGACTCCTTAACAAGCATATCAACATCCCCCCTCTCCCCGGTCAAACAGAGCATTCGTTATCGTGAGGAGGACAATAAAACAGCAATCTAGGATGGTAGGAGTAATCCTAAAACTCCGCAAGTTACTAAGTTTTGATAAAGCTTGTTAGCCAACAACAGCGAGTGTAACTCGTGACATGAAGATTTTAAATTGCAAATTAGCACGTTCAACATTCTGAATACTGTAGTCATTTCGATGTTGGCATGTCGCTTATGACCCTAAAATTTAGGGCGAAAAGCTCAGATTAGTCACGTCCATCCTCACGCGCCCACTTCCGGACGATGGGCGGCAATGGATCGGTACCCATGTCGAAGATGTCATGCAACAACGGTGCCAGCCGCCATTGTCCACGTACAAGCCTTTGGAGCCCACGCGTCGAGAACAGCTCCTGCCAAGGATAGTATCCTACATCGCCCAGGGTCACTGGTTGATTGCCGGCGACGGGCAAGCCCGGTCGCACGAAGTCCAAGCCGCTGAGCCGCGCCGCCGACATGCGATTGAAGAACCTGGGATTGCATTCAAGCATCTTCATTCGGCATGCCTGGTCGTCGTAGCGCGCGTCAAAGTTCGCCACGCCCGAGAAGCCGGTGGCGGTCATGACTTTTTGCGTCATGACGAAGAGGTCGTCACGCGGCCGGAACTCAGTCGCGAGGAAACGACCAACTCCATAGCCTAGATCGAGCTGGCTTGGGCAGACCCAGGAAACCCAATGCTTGATGACGCCATCCTGCGCGAAAACACTGATTGACCAGTCCGTGCCCTCGATATACTCCTGAATGATTACCGGTTGGTCATGATCGGCGCAGCTTTTTTTCCAGTCTTCGGCCTGTACCCGGTCCCGGAGGATGGATATGCCTCGCTGCCCATAGGAGTTCACTGGCTTGACAATGACAGGGTAACCCAGTTCGCGCTCGACCGCCTCAATATCGAACTCGGCCTGGCATCCCACGGAAAGCGACTTCGGAACTGCAACGCCAGCGGCTTCGCACAGTTTGTAGAACGTCCACTTGTCATTGAGTGTAGCCAGCGTGCCAGCGTCGGCCATCGGGAACACCGGCGCGAGCAGTCGCTTCCTGATCTTCGACAAAAACGCCAGGCTATCAACGTCGCTTGCGATGACGCTGTCCACGCCGATTCGGAGATGCAGGTCATTGATGATGCCAAGCACTCGGTCGGGATCAGCCGAACCCAGGTCCTGCGTGGCATGCACCACTTTGCATCGGCGCGAGTAGCTGAGCGATGCGGCCCGCTGGTCGTGCACGAGATAAACTCGCGCGTTTATGGCCTTGAGTGAACGCAGGATGTTGTATCCCGTCCGCCCGAAGTGACAGATCAGCACGACGTTCAAAGGCTTAGAGCGTCGGCTTCGGATTACGCTTACTGGTTCGCGGAGCGGCTCAGGTCGCCTGTCGCTCAGCAGTCCCCGTGCAAGGGAGTGGTCGGCAGCAATCGTCCCGTCTTCGTGGAGTTGCTTCATGGAAAGTGGTTGCATGATGTCCAAACCAATTTGAAGAAGGTGGGGTGACCGACTAGGGAAGTGGCAACGCCCAAGTAGAGCATTGAACATGCATTTCGCGCCACAATGAACCGTATGAAGCCTTCAGCTTAGCCGTCGTAGCCGTCTGTGGTACAAATGTTTAGCAAAGCCATTGGAATACATCTCATCTCACCGGACGTAAAATCTCACATTAACGAGTGCTAGGCTGAGCAAGGAAACCCTCTTCCAACTACGGATATAATGACCTGTCAACAGAATAAACAAAGATCTTCGTTCCGTAATCAATCGTACAAGTGGCTCTCTGATAGCATCGTCCGATGTTCGAAGCTGTCGATATCATAACGAAAATGTAAGGGCTCCTGTTGCGCCCGTCTTGGGCTAAATGATCTAGGCTATACCCCCAAATGGACTATCTGCGCGGGATGGCGTGCATGTGTGGCTTTCATAGCGCCTCCCCCTGCTCTGAGTCTCAACGGGGACAAAGCGTCTTGAAGCAAAGCAGCCGGCCGCGGAGCCTTTTGCCCGTCAGTTCATAACGACCTCATGCAGCTTGGGCTGGAATGCCTTGCAGCAGACCTGCGGCAATAGCCGCCCTGACGGCCGCGTCGAAGCGGCCTGGCAAGCCTTCCGATTGTTCCAGGAGAGTTGCCACCAGCTTGGCCGTCGAGCGCGAACTGCAGTGCGAACTCACCCGACAATGGAACAACTCCCACGCGTCTTGTTCCGACAATGCTGGAAGGGTGAGGCACGCCGGGCTGGCTTCGCGCAGCCAGGCCGCAGCGGGACCATCTAGGCAGTCCCATGGTTCTGAGCGGCCGACGAAAACCCATTGGATCGGCGCCGTTTTGCCGGGCATTCGGCTGAGCAGTTCAGGATAGGCTAAGCTTCCTGGCGACCTGGTCTCCATCTGGTCCACCACGAGGACAAGGCGCCGCTTGGGGTGCTGCCGCCGGTGAGGCCGTTGCCGGGCCGACGGGAACAGCACGCGGAAAGCCTCTTCGATCCTGCCCTCCGCGTCGTCGAGCCGGAGCACTTGCCTCTCCGACGCGACGACGCCGGAGAGCGCCGCCGCAAGTACGGTTGTCTTTCCGAAGCCGGCCGCCCCCGTCAGCACGACACCTGGCGACATGTCCAGCAACGCAGCAAGCAGGGCATCGTGGACCTTGGCCTGCGTGCCGGACAACCGAATGCCGAGATCGGCATTGCCTGCATCACCTACTGGGTCGAGCGGGCGGTTCCGCAAAAGGCGTGTTGGCAAAAGGTTGAACACGGCGGCTCCGTTCGCCAATAAGCTTAAATCCCGGGACATGTCCGTTCAAACGGCTAAACACACAAGCCCCGGCGACGACTGGCAATACCGCACCATGCAAGCCCGCGTGAACATGCAGAACCTTAGACTTCGGCCAGCCTCCCGGGCGATGCCAATTCAGCAAGCTTCTCTGGCTGACGTGTCCGGTCCAGGCGCTCACCCACTGCAAGCGCGATGCTGCCGATCCATGTCCTTGCGCCCACGTAGGACGCGAGATCAGTCTGCGTAGTCGCGAACTTGAACTTGTACTGCTCTTCGCCGCAAAGAAAATCAACCTCCGCCATCCCGTGGTCGAACGCCCAGGTCAGATACTCCACCATGACCAGCGTCCCCGGCGAGGCACGATCAAACGCGGGATCATAGGCCGCGAAAAACGCTTGCATACGCGTGCCGTTCACGATGTTCAACGATCCCGCAACCATGGCCTCACCGCAATGAATGCTGAAAACCTGGAGCATCTTCTGGCGAGAGAGTTCCTTGATCAGGTCCCGCAAGACGAACGCGTCATTGTCCAGGATCTCGTTCTTTTGCCCCGTGCTGACCAGCCATTCCTGTTTAAGCGCGATCATGCGTTCGAGCACTGTGTCGGCAACGGGTCCGGCCTCGCTGACCCGTACGGACACCGAACCTGTCTCACCCAAGATGCGCATGCCACGCGTGTGGTTGTTCCGAGCCTTCTTGTTGAGGGAGCGGAACCAGCCATGGCCGCCGGCCCCGCCGCTGCCGACCTGCAAGCTCCTCGCCGACCGATGACCCGGCTTCAGCCGCATCGACCGCGACCAGCCAGCGAACAGCGTGCTCACGGCGGAGTCCGGACGAACGTGGCTTAGGTAGGCGACATCAAACCCGGTCGACGCCACCACGGCCGCCCACACTTTCTCAAGCGCCTGCCATCCAATGCCTGGGTCCGGATCGATGATTGCATCGCAGTAGTCGCTGCAATCCTTTGCCGCCCATTCCAGCACGCGGACGCCACGGTGCCGGCGCGTGATGAACGGCATCGCCGCCAGGAGTTGGTCATCGGCCCAGCACAGGCCGACGCGAAGACGGGACTGGTCGCCGGCTCGGCGAGACCCGAACCAGGCCATGATCCAGCCGTGGCTTTGGAACACGCTCTGGCTGCTGCGACTCCACAACGCGTCCCAGGCCGGGCCGACCTCTGCCAAACGGCCGGGGTTTGTGACGATCTCGGTTTGCATGCTCATGCGACATGGTCCTTTTGGCGAGAAGTGATCCCAAGCTGGGCAGTGCCGAAATGGACCGGAGCGGCTGCATGCGGCAGCGCCTGTGCACGCTCCCAGCCCAAAAGCCGGCCAATCTTCCGAAGCGGCAGGACGTAAAGCCCGAAAGTGGATTGGTATTCCTCACTTTCGGAACCCAAGCCAAATGCAAAACTCTCATTAGGCTCCGGTGCATGCAGAGTGCCAAATATCCTATCCCAGATTGAGAGCATCAATCCGAAGTTCTTATCAAAGTGTTTGGGGTTCGTGCTGTGGTGCAGCTGATGGTAGTGCGGGCACAGGATAATCTTATTCACCAAAGGCCCAAATGAGATTTTGAGGTGGGTATGCCTGACGAAATCCATCATGATGATGTTTCGGAGTACATAAACGTTGATGCCCAGAATGGTGATCTCGACAGGGTCGAAAGCGAAGAACAACCAGAACCCATATACAGGCCCAGTAATCAGCCCGTCCCAGGCCCGGTTCATCACATCGTCAATCGGATGGATCCGGTCTTTGGTGGTGCCGACCATTACCTCAGCCGAGTGATGCACCTTGTGCAGCTCCCACAACACAGGAATCCGATGCTGAATATTGTGATACAGGTAGTACGAGACATCATAAGCTAAAAGCATCGTAATAGTAAACGAAATCGTAATCGGAACGGTTTGGTGGTCCGAAACATGCCCCGTGCTGCCAAACACCGTTGCCAGGGCGGCGTGGCTGGCATAGCCACACGCGATGGTGATCGACGCGCCCGTGGGCAGGGCCACCAGCAGCATCACGAGTTTCCGCGAAATCCAAAATGAAAAGTCGGCCCGTGCGGAAGCATGTGTCAAGATGTCAACAGGAGTCACGAAGCGCAAAAAGCCAGATGGCGTTTTCGCCTCATCGGAGCGCAGAAACACTAGAATGGCCGATATGACGATCGAAAGTAGCAAAAGGACCGTTGCGAAGCCGGTCGGCCCTGTCAGCCGCTTTGATACTACTTCCATCGTGGCCGAAATTAAATCTATCATCAGGTTTACTTTCAGAGGGCGACCATCGACGTCATAATATCTTTGTGCCTCTCTTAATCGAAAGAGGCCGTTGGATCTATTTGGATTAAGCCTTCGACCTAGACCGTGCGGCTCAAGATCTCTGAGCCAGTCTCGCGTTATAACCGCGCTGATGTTTCGTCGTGGTTATGATTTTCCAAAGAAAAGCAGCGCTCCGCTTGTCGAGGTGGCCAAACTTATGTCGAGTATGAAACAGCTTGCTGCCCAAGTTCTAGGTGATGACGAGGTGACCCGCATCCACGCCTTGACTTCCGCAGGCTTTCCAGATGTTGGTCGTTCGCTGGACGAGCCTTGGGGAGAGCAAGCGCGCAAACCGTCGAAGAACGCCAAGAAGCTTGACGGGCGGCGCCGTTCGCAGACCAGCAGCAAGTCCGATGCCGCCTCGCGCGAGCGTCAGCCAGACTTGACCATCTGCCGGGACTTTGGTTTCGGAACCGTCAGGGCCGTCCTGCGCCGCCGTTTGGCGCCGCAATGCCGGATCCTGCTCTGCATCGAGGAGATGCCACCGAACATACGCATGGTGCACCGGGTCGTCCTCGCCGGCGTCGATGCGGTGCTGGTGCATTCTGACGCGCTGGCCCGCGCGGTCCACGCGTTCGGCATGCCGGCATCGCGGATCGTGCTTTCCAGCAGCCGCGACGATCTCGCATTGTTTGATCGCCCGGCTCGGCCACGGACGAATGCTGACCTCTACCAAATCGTCCATGTTGGCGACCTGGAGCCGGAAACAGGCGTGGCTGACTTCCTGCTTTGCCTCGCAGCATGGGCCGAACGCAATCCGCAACGCCGCGTCGGCATTCGGTGGTGCGGCGAAGGTTGCCTTCGCGGCGTGCTGGAAGCGCAGCCGCTGCCGTCCAACGTCCAGCAGATGTTTCCGGGCCGGGTCACACGGAAGGAGCTGGCGGCGACGTTCCTCGACTGTGACATCCTTGCTTTGCCGGCCCTGGCTGACCCTTGGGATGACGTGGTGCTGGAGGCATTGATCGCGCGCCTGCCGGTGCTCGGCAGCATGCAATCCCGGGCCGTCGCCGGCTTGGTCGTCCATGGTACCACCGGCTGGGTGTTTGATCCCTTTGAGAACGGAGCGATGGCCCGCACCGTCGAACTGGCGCTGAACACCTTGCCCGACGAGCTTGACCGGATGCGCGCCGGCGCCGCCGAGCGGCCCAAGCCGTCGCTGCCGAGTTTGAACGAGCGCATCTGGCGCGCCATGCGGTGGGAGGGCGCAGGCCCGGACCTTGACCCGGCATCACTTGGATTGGCGCTCTAGCATGTCGAACACCGGACTGAACGGGACTGGCGACATGCTGGGCTATGGTCCCGGTTTGCCGCTTGCCGCACAGGCCTGGCGGCAAGCCAAGGCAGGCGCCCGCGCGTCGTCCTCAATCGCAGATCCCTTGCGGCTTCTTGTGGACGGCATGTGGGTGGCCGACGCGCTAATTGTGCTGGTTGCGGCGGCGGTCGCCAACCTTCTGCGCCAGGGGTTCACCCCCATCCCGCTTGAGGTGTCCTCCACGGCTTTGCTCGCCGCAGTGCTCACGGTCAACGCGATGCACATGTCGGGCGCGTATGGCGGGGCGCTGAGTGACGCGTTCGCCGCGCAGGCCGGGAAAGCCGTGCGCGCTTGGACGCTCGTCTTCACCATTCTGTTGATCCTTGGCTACCTGACGAAAACGTCCGAGATTTACTCCCGGCTTTGGATTGTAAGCTGGTATGGCCTGGCGCTCTGCGGCTTCGCCTCACTGCGCGCTTGGAGCATTTCACAAACCAGGCGATGGCAGCGCCAAGGCCGGCTGGCGCGAACGGTGGCCATCATCGAACTGGGCGAAGGCGGCAGAGGCAGGGAGCTTGTCCGCCGCATGCAAACCTTCAACCCCGGCGAGTTCCACCTTGTCGGCCTGTTTTCCGAGGAGCGCACGGACTTGCAGCGCAACGGCATCCAGGATCTCATCGCTCTTGCGCAACTGTTTCGTATTGATGAGGTCTTGGTGGTTGTTTCCGGCCAGGGCGGCGCTGAGCTGTCCGGCGCCCTCCGCAAGCTCGGCACCATTCCAACGAACGTGCGGATCTGCCCTTGGATTGCTGAGTTGGTTCTGCCGGTCCGTGACGTCGGCCTGTTCATGCAAAGCGCCGTGCTGACCATCTACCGCCGGCCCTTCACCAGTTGGAGCCGCATCGTCAAACGGGCGGAGGACATCATCCTTGGAACGGTGGCGACTGTGCTGCTCGCGCCGGTGATGCTGCTGATTGCGATCGCGGTGAAGCTTGACAGCCCTGGGCCGGCGCTGTTCCGCCAACAGCGCCTGGGCTTCAACAATAACGTCATCACGGTTTTCAAATTCCGCACGATGAAGCACCGTCCCGCGCCTGAAGCCGGGGTGCCACAGGCCCAGCGTGGCGACCCGCGAGTGACCCGCCTTGGCCGTGTTCTTCGACGCACAAGCTTGGACGAGTTGCCGCAACTCCTCAACGTGCTGAGCGGCGCCATGTCGCTCGTCGGCCCGCGTCCGCACGCTTTGGCCCATAATGAGCAGTATGCAGAGCTGATCGACGACTACCTTGGCCGCCACCGCGTGCAGCCAGGCATCACTGGCTGGGCGCAGGTGAACGGGCTGCGTGGGGAGACCGATACGCTCGACAAGATGCAGCGACGTGTTGAATTCGACCTGGCTTACATCGACAACTGGTCAGTCCTCATGGATCTCAGGATCATGGTGCTGACCGCGCTATCACTAGTCTTCGACCGGGACGTTTACTAGGGCCTGTCAGTTCTTGGGTTCTGTGCCGTCACTTGATCCAGTCCATCGTT
>CAXTUQ010000039.1:0-19445 GCA_964247405.1 uncultured Acetobacteraceae bacterium | reverse complement strand
CCTCATAAAGTTGGCGCAGGCGCACCGGGTCCATCGGGGCGACCTCCAGCCCCTTGCGCCCGCTGTCCCGCACGAGGCCCTGACGCTTGAGCAGGTGCAGCGCGTGGCTGACGGGCTGGCGGGACACGCCCAGTTGATCGGCCAACTCGTTCTGCCGGATGCGCAGCCCGGGCGGCAGCGTGCGGTCGGCGATCGCGTCCAGCAAGCGCTGGTACACTTGGTCGATCAGGATGGGGCCGCTTTCCAACGGAGTCATGGCCGGTTGCACCGTGTCGCTGAATGCTGCATTCGGAATTCTGTTGAACCGAGTGAGCCGCCGTGTCAAGTTTTATCATGAGCGGACAGGCGAGCCGCGACAGGGAGGAAGGTCCAGGTATGCAGCAGATCCGCGTCGCCACGTTCGATGGCCCTGGGGCGCCCCCGGTCATCCGCACCGTGCCGCGCCCGCGCGTGTCCGCCAAGGCGGCGCTGTTCACCGTGGGCGCCTGCGGGGTGTGCGGCACGGACCTGCACATCCTCGCCGGGCACTGGCCCAAGCCGCTGCCCTGGCCCTTCACCCTCGGCCACGAGGTCGCGGGCGTGATCGACGAGATCGGGCCGGAGCTGACCGAGGACTACATGGGCAACCCGCTCGCCGTCGGGGCCAAGATCATGATCCCGCCGCTGATGCCCTGCGGCTCCTGCTACTATTGCCGCCACTATCCGAACACCGCGAACAAGTGCCTGACCCCCGTGTACTACGGGCGCTACCTCGGCTTCGACAAGGCGCCGCACCTTTGGGGCGGCTGGGCCGAGATGGAGTACTTGGACCTCGGGATGCTGCCCGGCACCAAGGTGTACCGCCTGCCGGACGACATGCCGCTCTGGCTCGGCACCTTGGCCGAGCCGCTGACCTCCTGCATGCGCGCCTTCAAGCGGGCGCAGGGCGCGGGCGGGTTTCAGGCCGGGGACACCGTGGTCATCCAGGGGTCCGGCCCCATCGGCGTGCTGGCGGTCGTCGCGGCACGGGAGATGGGCGCCGGCCGCGTGGTGGTGATCGGCGCCCCGGAAAACCCCCGCCTCGCGCTGTGCCGCCGGTTCGGGGCGGAAGCGACGGTGGACATCACGGGCAAGACGGCCGAAGCGCGCATCGCGGCGGTGCGCGAGATCGTGGGCGGGTTCGGCGCGGACCTGGTCATGGACTGCAGCGGCCACCCGAGCGCCGGCCCCGAGGGCATCGAGATGCTGCGCGACGGCGGCACCTACGTCGAGATGGGCCAGTTCACCGACGCCGGACCGGTGATGACAAGCTGGCACCGCATCTGCACCAAGGACATCAACCTGCTCGGCAGCTGGGCCTTCACCGCCGACGACATCTGGCAAGGCATCCTGATGCTGAACCGCGCGCGGGACCGCTATCCGTTCGCCGAGTTCCAGATGCGCTTTCCCTTCACCGAGCAGGGCATCGCCGATGCGATCAGCGCCGCGCGCGAGATGCGCTGCCTGAAGGCCACGATCGTCCCCGCCCCGGAGATCGTCGGCTGAAAGGGGCGGCCCAGCCGCCATCCCCTGCCCGCAGTTGACTGGCACGCTTGACTGGCACGCTGTGACATTGCGGATTCGATCCGGTATAGTCTGCCCATGGCCGTCCAACGTTTCAGCCTCGATGCTTCCCTTGCCCCTGAACTGGAACAGTTCATTGCGGACCGTGTTGCGGGTAGGCGTCCACTGAGCGCAAGCGAGGTGGTCCGTGCCGGGCTTTGCCTGCTTGAGCAGGCCGCATGGCGCGGCGCCGGGCCACGGCGGGCGACCCGAGAGCAGAGCTAGATGGGCCAGGACGCCGGTCCAGCCTTCCCCGTGGGCGGCGGCGAGGTTGGCGCCTGGGTCCGCGCGCATGACTGGACCGCGACCCCGCTCGGCCCGGTGGAGCAGTGGCCGCCTGCGCTGCGGGTGGCCGTCAGCCTGATGCTGGACTCGCCCGAGTCCATGTACTTGGCCTGGGGTCCGGACCTCGTCTTCCTTTTCAACGACGCCTACCGGCCCATCCTCGGCCCGCGGCTGCCCCGGGCGCTGGGCGCGCGGCTGCCGGAGCTTTGGGCCGACGCCTGGGAGCAGGTGCGCCCGATGGCGGAGCGGGCGCTGGCCGGCGAGGCGTGCCGGTTCGACGACCTGCCGATCACCATGGCGCGCTGCGGCGTGGAGGAAGACACCTGGTGGTCCTTCTCCTACTCGCCCGTCCGGGACGAGGCGGGCCGGGTCATAGGCCTGTTCTGCATCACCAACGAGACGACGGAGCGCGTGAGGTCCGTGGCGGCGCTGCGGGCCAGCGAGGCCCGCAACCGCCAGATCCTGGACAGCGCCATCGACTACGCCATCGTGGCCACGGACCTCAATGGCCGGGTGACGAGCTGGAACAAGGGCGCCCACCGCGTGCTTGGCTGGACCGAGGCGGAGATGCTCGGGCAATCGGTCCACCGTTTCTTCACGCCCGAGGATGTCGCGGCCGGGCAGGTGCAGAAGGAAATGCGCTCCGCATTGGAGCGGGGCCGCGGCATGGACGAGCGCTGGCACCAGCGCAAGGATGGCGAGCGGTTCTGGGCGTCCGGCGAGCTGACGGCGCTGAAGGAAGCGGACGGCACAGTGATTGGCTTCGTGAAGGTCCTGCGCGACCGGACGGAGCAACGGCTGGCGACGGAGGCCGGGCGCCGCAGCCAGATCCGCCTGGCCGCGGCCCTCGATATCGCCCGGCTCGGCACCTTCGAGTGGGACGTGACCACGGGGTTGGTGGACCTGTCCCCGCGAAGCCGCGAGATTTTTGGCTTGCCGGAAAACGGGGTGGTCACGCAGGAGGACATGTTTGGCCGCATCGCCCCGTCCGACATCGACCGGATTTTCGAGGCAAGCCAGCAGGCGGTCGCGGCCGCTCGGCAACTGGAAACGGAGTACGAGATCATCCTCCCGGACGGCTCGTCGCGCACGGTGCACAGCCTGGGCAATTTCCTGGGCGGCGAGGCCGGTGGACGGCCGCGCATGTTCGGCGTGTTCAGCGACATCACCGACCGCAAACGTGCCGAGGCGGCGCTGGTGGAGATGAACGAAACGCTGGAGCGCCGCGTGGCCCAGGCGCTGGCGGAGCGGGAAACCGTCGAGGAGGCGCTGCGGCAAAGCCAGAAGATGGAGGCCGTGGGCCAGCTCACGGGCGGCCTCGCGCACGACTTCAACAACCTGCTGACCGGCATCGCCGGCAGCCTGGAGTTGCTGCAGGCCCGGGTGTCCCAGGGACGCCTGGGCGAGCTGGACCGCTACGTGGCCGCGGCCCAGGGTGCGGCCAAGCGGGCGGCGGCGCTTACGCACCGGCTGCTGGCCTTCTCGCGCCGGCAAACGCTTGACCCCAAGCCCACGGACGTGAACCGGCTGATAGCGGGGATGCAGGAGCTGATCGAGCGCACGACGGGGCCGGAAGTGACGGTGGAGCCGGTCGCGGGCGTCGGCTTATGGGCCACGCTGGTGGACCCAGGCCAGTTGGAGAACGCGCTGCTCAACCTCTGCATCAACGCCCGCGATGCCATGGCGCAGCCATCCCCCGGAGGGAGCACCCGCGAGGCGGGTGCAAGGCCGGGCGGCGGCACGCTCACCATCGAGACCCAAAACCGCTGTCTGGATGAACGCGCGGCGCGCGAGCGGGATCTGCCGCCGGGGCAATACGTGTCTCTGTGCGTGTCGGACAACGGCACGGGCATGGCGCCGGACGTGATCGCGCGGGCGTTCGACCCGTTCTTCACCACGAAGCCCATCGGCCAGGGCACCGGCCTGGGCCTGTCCATGGTGTACGGCTTCGCCCGGCAGTCCGGCGGGCAGGTCCGCATCCATTCCGAGATCGGGCAGGGCACGATGGTCTGCCTGTTTCTGCCGCGCCATGCCGGCGAGGCGGAGGCGGCGGAGGTTCCGGCCGGACTGTCCGACGCGCCGCGCGCTGGCCGCGGCGAAACCGTGCTGGTGGTGGACGACGAGCCGACGGTGCGGATGCTGGTGACGGAAGTGCTGGAGGACCTGGGCTACACGGCCATCGAGGCGGCCGACGGCGCGGGGGGGCTGCGCGTGCTGCAATCCGACGCGCGCATCGACCTGCTGGTGACGGACGTGGGCCTGCCCGGCGGCATGAACGGTCGCCAGGTGGCGGACGCGGCGCGGGTGGCGCGGCCCGGCCTCAAGGTGCTGTTCATCACGGGCTATGCCGAAAATTCCGTGCTGAGCCACGGCCACTTTGACCCGGGAATGCACGTCCTGACCAAGCCGTTCGCGATGGAAGCGCTGGCCAGCCGGATCAAGGAGCTGATCGCTGGCAAGCAGGGGGCAGGGGCGTGAGTGTGGAGCAGTCGCCACCCGCTTCGGCAGTCAGAAGCGTACAAGGCCAGCCTTGTCCTGACTGACGTTTGAGCTGCGCGCGATGCTGCGTTGCGTCTCGCCTTCGGCGCGCTGCATGTCCCGGGCGATTGCCAGACGATCGGTTGCGTCACGCTTGGCAAGACTGTGGGGGCGGGCGGTCCGGCGAGGTCCTCGACCCGCTGCCCGACTGCGTGCCCGCCCGGGAGGCGCCGCGAACCAACCCGCAGCCCGCGTCGCGCTATCCGCTGAGCATGTGCTGTCGCCTAATACCAGCGGCCGAACGGTCCGACCTCTCCGGGGCAGCCGGTGACGGATGACGCTCCGCTTATCCGTCATGGATGGGTTGAGGCATTCGGCCGCTGGTATAAGAGCCATGCCTTCCTCAACCCGGCCGACGCCGCCACGCGCGGGATCGCGGCGGGTGGCGTGGCGCGCGTTTACAACAACCGGGGCAGCTTCGACGCCGCGGCGGACATCTCAGCCGACACGTGGGCCGGCATCGTCGTGGCGCCCATGGGATGCTGGGCGCGGCGCGACGGCAACGGACGCACGGCCAACGCCGTCAATTTCCCGGCCTTCGCCGACTACGGCCATGCGCCGACGTTCTCCGACACGCTTGTGGAGGTTGCAAGGCACGCCGGCGCCGACTGACGAGGCTGGCCTCCCTGCCCGGGTTCGGATAGGCTCGCGGCAATAAACGGGGAGGGACGGCGATGTCGGTCCTGATGAATGAAGCGGCGTTGGAGCGGTCTGCCATGCGGCGGGTGACGTGGCGCTTGGTGCCGTTCCTGATCGCCTGCTACTTCGTGGCGTTCCTCGACCGGGTGAATGTCGGCTTCGCCGCCCTGCATATGAACAAGGACCTCGGCTTCTCCGACACGGTCTATGGCTGGGGCGCCGGAATCTTCTTCCTCGGCTACTTCCTGTTCGAGGTCCCCAGCAACATCCTGCTGGAGCGGGTGGGGGCGCGCAAGTGGATCGCGCGCATCATGGTCACCTGGGGCGTCGTCTCGGCCGGCATGGCGCTGGTGACGGGCGCCTGGTCGTTCATGGGGCTGCGATTCCTGCTGGGCGTGATGGAGGCCGGGTTTTTTCCGGGGATCATCCTTTACCTGACCTACTGGTTCCCGAGCGAGCACCGGGCCAAGGTCGTCGGCATCTTCATGGTGGCGATCCCGATCAGCAGCCTGTTGGGCTCGCCGGTCTCCGGCGCCATCCTGGGCATGCAAGGCGTGCTGGGCCTGCGCGGCTGGCAGTGGCTGTTCATCCTGGAGGCTGTGCCGTCCGTGCTGCTGGGCCTTGCGGTCCTGGCGTGGCTGCCGGACCGGCCCGCCGCGGCACGCTGGCTGCCGCAGGACGAGCGGGACTGGCTCAACCGCCGGCTGGAGGCCGAGCGCAAGCGCATGGCGACCGCACAGAAAGTACCGCTGTGGCAGGTGGTGAGCCAGCGCAAGGTGCTGCTGCTGGCGCTGGTCTATGCCGGCAGCGTCGCGAGCAACTATGGCCTCACCCTATGGCAGCCGCAGATCATCAAGAGCTTCGGGCTGACGGACCTCGAAACCGGGCTGCTGAACTCCGTGCCGTTCGCCTTCGGCTGCATCGCGATGATCTGGTGGGGCCGCCGGTCGGACCAGAAGCGCGAGCGGCTGTGGCACACGGCGGTCCCGCTGTTCGTCTGCGCCGCCGGGTTGGTGGCCTGCGTGGCTTTCGCGGCGAGCCTGCTGCCGACCGTCCTGGCGCTGTGCTTCACCCTGATCGGCGTTTACGCGGTGAAGGGGCCGTTCTGGGCCACCGCGACCGAGATGCTGCCGGCCGCGACGGCGGCGGCAGGCATTGCGGCGATCAACTCCATCGGCAACCTGGCGGGCTTCGTGGGGCCGTTCCTGATCGGCGCCATCAAGGATGCGGCCGGCAGCTTCACCTTGGGGCTGCTGCCGTTGATCGCGTTCGCCGTGGTGGCCGGGTTCGTGGTCCTGGCCATGGGCAAGCAAAATCCCGCCATCACCGTGCCGGCGGAGTAGAAACCATGCCGGACACGCATGTGGCGGGCGTCCGCGCCCGGGTCTCGGACGCGGAATGGCAGGCGCGGCTGGACTGCGCCGCGGTGTACCGCCTGCTGGCCCACTACGGCATGAGCGACCTGGTGTACAACCACGTCACCCTGCGCATCCCCGGCGAGGGCGAACGGCTGCTGATCAACCCGTTCGGCTGGCTGTACGAGGAGATCACGGCGTCCAGCCTGATCACCATCGGCCTCGACGGCACGGTGCTGCTGCCGCATCCGGATGCCGGCATCAACCCGGCGGGCTACGTCATCCACAGCGCCATCCATGCCGTCCGTCCCGACGCGGCCTGCGTCATCCATACGCACAGCCGGGCCGGCATGGCGGTCTCGGCGATGCGCTGCGGCCTGCTGCCGCTGACGCAGACCGCGATGCGCTGCATGCCCATCGCCTACCACGACTACGAAGGCCCGGCGGTGGACCTAGACGAGCGCAGCCGGCTGCAGCGCGACCTGGCGGACCGCCGGTTCATGGTGCTGCGCAACCACGGCCTGCTGACCACCGGCCCCAGCGCCGCGGAGGCGTTCAACGGCATGTATTGGCTCGAGATGGCCTGCCGCGCCCAGGTGGACGCCATGGCGGCGCGGGCGGAGCTGACGATGCCGGACGCGCGCACCGTGGACCATGCGGTGCACCAATACCAGCCGGGGACCCGGCGGCCGTTCGGCGTGCTGGAATGGCCCGCCATGCTGCGCCTGCTGGATCGCCGGGACCCTGGCTGGCGCGATTAGCGCGGCGTGTTGCTGTTGCGAGGGAGGACCACGCCGATGGCGTCACAGCCTGTCATCTCACGAAGAAACGGCCTGAAACTTGCTGCCTCGGCCGCAGCACTGGGGAGCGGCCCGGCGGCGTGGGCGGCCGATGCGCCGGGACCGGCGCCAACCGTGAAGACGCCCGTGAGCTTCGCGGTGCCGCCGGGCGCCTGCGACTGCCACGTCCACGTCTTCCCTGACCCGGCGCAATTCCCCTTCTGGAGCGGGCGCGGCTACTCGCCGCCGGTCGCCACCGCGGACGAGCTGCTCGCGCTGCAGAAGGCCCTGCACATGGACCATGTCGTGATCGTGACGCCGAGCGTTTACGGCGCCGACAACGCGGCCACGCTGGACGGCATGAGGCGACTGGGGCCGCAGCGGGCGCGCGGCGTCGCGGTGATCGACGACAAGACGGGCGCGGCGGACCTGGACGCGATGGATCGCGCCGGGGTCCGCGGCATCCGGGTGAACCTGGAACAGGCGGGGATCGTTGACCCTGGAGCCTCGGCCAAGAAGCTGGACGCTGCCGTGCAGCAGATCAAAGGGCGGCCCTGGCACCTGCAGATGTATACCCGGCTCCCGGTCATCGAGGCGTTGAAGACGCAGTTTGCGGCGGTGCCGGTCCCCCTGGTGTTCGACCATTTCGCCGGCGCGGACGCGGCGCTGGGACCGCAGCAGCCGGGCTTCGGGACGGTGCTGGACATGGTGAGGTCGGGCAAGGCGTATGTGAAAATCTCCGGCGCCTACCGTGCCTCGGCGCAGGCGCCGGACTACGCCGACGTCGCCCCGCTGGCGCGCGCCCTGATCGCCGCCAACCCGGACCGGCTGATTTGGGGCAGCGATTGGCCGCATCCCGACAGCACGCCCAAGCCGGGGCGGGCGCCGACCGACCTGGCCCCGGCGCAGCCGATCGACGACGGGCGGGTGCTGAACCTGCTCGCGGACTGGGCGCCCGATGCGGCGGTGCGGCAGAAGATCCTGGTGGATAACCCGAAGCGGCTCTACGGCTTCTGAACGGTTGCCATCCCCGCCCGGCACGGCCTTAGATAGCGCCGCACGCGCCCATCCAGAGGCGCGGCCCCCACAGGAGGCCGTCATCCGCATCCCACTCAGCGCATCGCTGCTCGCCCTGACGCTCGCAGCACCCGCACTGGCCCAAACGCCCGGACCGGCCTTCCCGGCGCTGGAGGCCAGCCAGGGTGCCGCCAATGGCCAGCCCGGCCCGCGCAGCCTGCCAGCCCGCACGATTCCCTTGCCGCAGGCCGGCATGAGCGCCGCCGCCCAGGCGCTGGCCGCAGCGCCGTACCGCGTGCCCGCCTGGAACGCCAACCCGCCGGACGACGCCGGCTGGCGTTCCCTCGTCGCCAAGCTGGCCGACGCCGCCCTGCCCGTCCTCGCCCGGGCGCGGGAGCAGCTTGGCGTCACCATGGAGGCCACCACGGTGGGCGGCGTGAAGGCGTTTGTGTTCACCCCGCGCACGATGCCGGACGCGCACCGGAGCCAGCTCATTTTCAACATCCACGGCGGCGGCTACGTGTACGGCCCCGGCGAGTCCGGCACGGCGGAGGCCATGCTGATGTCCGCGCTCGGCGGCTACCGCGTGATCGCGGTTGACTACCGGATGCCGCCGGACGCCCCCTACCCCGCCGCGATGGACGACACGGTGGCGGCCTGGCGCGCGGTGACGGCCACGACCGACCCCCGGCGCATCGGGGTCGTCGGCACCAGCACCGGCGGCGGCATGACGCTGGCCCTGGTGCTGCGCGCGGAGGCGGAGGGTCTGCCGCTGCCCGCCGCCATCGCGCCGGGCACGCCCTGGGCCGACCTCACGGAGGTGGGCGACAGCTACAGGACCAATGAATGGCTGGACAACGTGCTGGTCAGCTACAGCGGCTACCTGAGCCACGCCGCCAAGCTGTATGCCGCCGGGCACGACATGCGGGACCCGCAGCTTTCGCCGATCTACGGCGACTTCACCGGCTTTCCGCCGGCGATCCTGACCAGCGGCACGCGGGACCTGTTCCTGTCCAACACCGTCCGCACCCACCGCAAGCTGCGCCGGGCCGGGGTGGACGCGGTGCTGAACGTGTATGAGGGGCTGTCCCACGCGCAGTACCTGTTCGATCCGGCGGCGCCGGAAACCAAGGAGGTGTTCGGGGACATCGCGGCGTTCTTCGACAAGCACCTGGCGCATGACGGTGATTGAAGACGCGCCGTCCCTCATGCACAGTCCGCGCAGGCCGGAGGCGGCCAAGCCCGGGACGGCCGGAGGGAAGGGAATGTTGCTGCACGCCGCGCAAGCGGGCCAAGGCGTCGGACCGCTGCTTGAGCTGAGCGGCATCGGCAAGTCGTTCGGCGCGGTGCGGGCGCTGGACGGCATGGACCTGACGGTTGGACGGGCCGAGGTGGTGGGGCTGATGGGCGACAACGGCGCGGGCAAGTCCACCTTGACCAAGATCATCGCCGGCAACTTCCCGCCCACGGAGGGCGACATCCGGCTGGAGGGTGCGCGGGTCGCGTTCGACCAACCCGCCGCCGCCCGCGACGCCGGGATCGAGGTCATGTACCAGGACCTCGCCATCGCCGAGAACCTGACGGCGGCGGCCAACGTGTTCCTGGGCCGCGAGCTGCACCGCCGCTTCGGGCCGCTGCGCGTCTTGGACCACCGCGCGATGAACCGCCGGGCGGCCGAGCTGTTCCACGAGCTGAAAAGCGAGACCCGCGCCGAGGACACGGTGCGGGAGATGTCGGGCGGCCAGCGCCAGGCCGTGGCCATCGCCCGCACCCGGCTCGCGCAATCCAAGCTGGTGCTGATGGACGAGCCGACGGCGGCGATCTCCGTGCGCCAGGTGGCCGAGGTGCTGGAGCTGATCCGCCGGCTGCGCGACAGCGGCGCGTCCGTGATCCTCATCAGCCACCGGATGCCGGACGTGTTCACCGTGTGCGACCGGGTCGTGGTGATGCGGCGCGGGCGCAAGGTGGCGGACAAGGCGGTCGCGGCGTCCAGCCCCGAGGAGGTGACGGGCCTGATCACCGGCGCCATCGCCGCCGCATGATGCCGGTCCTTTCCAAACCCTCCGCCCCGGCAGCCGATCCTGGGTTCGACAACATCCGCCGCGCCGCCTGGCACCGGCGCGGCGCTTTCGGCAGCCAGACCGCGTATGTCACGCTCGCCTTTGTCGTCATCACCGTGCTGGTGGCGGTGCTGGCCGGCAACTTCACCAGCGCCGGCAACCTGCTGAACATCTCACGCAACTTCAGCTACATCGCGCTGATCTCGCTCGGCATGACCACCGTGATCATCACCGGCGGCATCGACCTGTCGGTCGGCGCGGTGACGGCGTTGACCGCGGTCTGCACCATGGTGGCGATGCGGTTCGTGGCGGGGTCGGCGCTGGCGGCGGTGCCGGGGGCGGCGCTGGTCCTGCCGATCCTGGCGGGGCTGCTGCTGTCCGCGTTCGTCGGCTGGGTGAACGGCACCATGGTGGCCCGCGTCGGGCTGTCGCCCTTCGTCACCACGCTCGGCATGTTGTCGATCTGCCGCGGGCTGACCTACGTCATCACCCAGGGGCGCGGCCAGCCGCCGAGCGGGCCGTATGTCGCGGAGTTCCTGTCGGTCACGAACGGCAGCATCGGCGGCCTGCCGGCGTCGGTCGCCTACATGCTGGTTTGCGCCGCCGCACTCGGCTTCGCGCTGCGCCATGCAAGCTGGGGGCGTCACCTGTTCGCGATCGGCGGCAACGAGCAGGCGGCGGTGCGGACCGGGGTAAAGGTCGCCCGCGTGAAGGTCAGCGCCTACGTGCTGTGCAGCCTGTCCGCCGGGCTGACCGGCATCCTGCTGGTGGGCTGGCTGGGGTCGGCGCCGGCGAACCTTGCGAGCGGCTATGAGCTGCGGGTGATCGCGGCGTCGGTGATCGGGGGCGCGAACCTCGCGGGCGGCGTCGGCGGCCCGGTGGGCGCGGTGATCGGCTCGGCGCTGATCGAGGTGATCCGCAACGGCCTCGTGCTGGGCCGGGTGGATGCGTATTGGCAGGACACGCTGATCGGGCTGATCATCATCCTGGCCGTGCTGGTGGACAGGCTGCGGACCAGGCAGCGGTCCTGAAGAACAAAGGGAGCGAACACACGATGCGTATCCTGAACATTATGTCGAGGGCCGGCATCGCCAGCACTCTGCTGGCCGGGGCCGCCAGCGTGCTGCTGGCCCGGGCGGCGCCGGCGGCCGAGACGCTCCGCTTCGCCTTGGTGCCGAAGGCGATGAACAACCCGTATTTCGACCTGTCACGCGACGGCTGCATGAAGCGGGCCAAGGAGATCGGCGTCGAGTGCATCTACCGCGGCCCGGTCGAGCACGAGCCGGCGGACCAGGTTCAGGTCATCCAGGACCTCATCACCCAGGGCGTGGACGGCCTGGCGATCTCCGTCCCCGACGCGGACGTGGCGGTGAATGTCATCAAGCAGGCGCGCGACGCCGGCATCGCCGTCATCACCTTCGACGCCGACAGCCCCAAGTCGGCGCGCCAGGCCTTCGTCGGCACCGACAACGCCGAGATGGGCCGCGAGATGGGCCGCCAGCTCATCCAGCGCCACCCGAAGCCCGGCACCTACATCACCCAGTCCGGCGGCCCGGCGGCGGCGAACCTGAACGAGCGGCTGGCGGGGCTGAACGAGGTGCTGGGCAAGGCGGGCTGGAAGATCGCGCCGGGGTCGCCGTCGTACTGCAACGACGACTCGGCGCTGGCGAACCAGCAGTTGACGGACCAGATGACCGCCAACCCGGACGCCGACGCCGTGGTGCCGGTCGGCGGCTGGGCGCTGTTCGCGCCGGAAGCCTACAAGGGCTTCGTCAACGCCAACCGCAAGCGCTACGACAGCGGCGCGCTCTCGCTGGTCATGCCCGACACGCTGCGGATCGAGGTCGAGCTGCTGCAGCAGGGCTACGCGCAGGTGCTGGTCGGGCAGCGTCCGTTCGAGATGGGGGAAAAGGCGATGGACATGCTCGCCGCGCTGAAGAAGGGCCAGGCGGTGCCGCCGGTCACGTATGTCGGGCTGGACATCGTGACGAAGGACAACGCGGCGCAGTTCCTGAAGTAACCGCCGCCCGGAGACGGCCTTGGACTTCACCTTCACGCCCGAACAGGAGCAGATCCGCGGCCTGGTGCAGCGCATCTGCTCCGGTTTCGACGACGCCTACTGGCTGCGCAAGGATAACGAGGCGGCGTTCCCCGAGGAGTTCTACCGCGCCATCGCCGACGCCGGGCTGCTGGGCATCGCGATGCCGGAAGCGTTCGGCGGCTCCGGCCTGGGCATCACGGAGGCGGCGGTCATGATGCGCGCCGTCGCCGAGTCAGGTGCTGCGATGGCCGGCGCGTCCTCCGTGCACATGAACATCTTCGGCCTGCAGCCGGTCGTGGTCTTCGGCACGGAGGAGCAGAAGGCCCGCATGTTGCCGCCGCTGATCCGGGGCGAGCAGAAGGCGTGCTTCGCGGTGACGGAGCCGGACGCCGGGCTGAACACGACCGAGATCACCACCCGCGCCGAACGGACGGGCGCCAGCTGGTTGCTGTCGGGCCAGAAGATCTGGATCTCGACCGCCCAGGTCGCCGACAAGGCGCTGATCCTGGCGCGCACCACGCCGCTGGACCAGGTCAAGCGCAAGACCGAGGGGCTGAGCCTGTTCTACACGGACCTCGACCGCAGCCGGGCGGAGATACGGCGCATCCACAAGCTCGGGCGGCACGCGGTGGACAGCAACATGATCTTCTTCGACGCCATGCCGATCCCGGAGGAGGACCTGATCGGCGAGGCGGGCCAGGGCTTCCGCCAGATCCTGCACGGGCTGAACCCCGAGCGCATCCTGATCGCCGCCGAGGCCATCGGGATCGGCTATGCCGCGCTGCGCCGTGCGACCGACTACGCCCGGGAGCGCGTGGTGTTCGGCCGCCCCATCGGCCAGAACCAGGCGATCCAGCACCCGCTGGCGCGCTGCTGGATGAACCTGGAGGCGGCGAACCTCCTCGTGCTGAAGGCGGCGTCGCTCTACGATGCCGGGAAGGACTGCGGCGCCGAGGCGAACACCGCCAAGTTCCTCGCCGCCGAGGCCGCTTTCACCACGTGCGAAACGGCGGTGCTGACCCATGGCGGCATGGGCTACTCGGCGGAGTACCACGTGGAAAGGTATCTGCGCGAAAGCCTCATCCCGCGCATCGCGCCCGTCAGCCCGCACATGATCCAGAATTTCATCGCCGAGAAGGTGCTCGGCCTGCCGCGGTCCTACTGATACGGTCAGCACGGCTGCTGATGGGTTTCACCCATCCTACGCGACCCATGCCGTAGGATGGGTGAAACCCATCGCCGGTATCAACCCCGCGCGCATACCGGTCAGCCCGAGGGGCTGCCGGCATGACGCGCATCCGCAACCGTCAGGACAGCCCGAAATAGGCCCGGTTCAGCGCATCGTCGGCGTGCAGCGCCGCCACCGTGCCCTCGAACCCGATGCGGCCGCCTTCCATCGTGAACACGCGGTCGGCGATGTCGAGGAAGGTGACGTTCTGCTCGGCGATCAGCAGCGACAGGCCCTGGGTCTGGAAGCGGCCCAGCACGGACAGCACCTCCGACACGAACAGCGGCGACAGCCCGGCCGACGGCTCGTCCATCACCAGCAGATGCGGGTTCCCGGCCAGCGCCTTGGCGATCCCCGCCATCTTGCGCTGCCCGCCGGACAGGCTGCTGGCCAGCGCCCGGCGGCGGTGGGCCAGATCCGGGAACACGGCATACAGCTCCTCGACCCGGCGCCGCAGCGTCGCCGGGTCGGAGAACTGGCCGCCGATGCGGATGTTCTCGTCGATCGACAGGCCGGTGAACACGCCCACCTCCGACATGAACGCCATGCCCCGGCGGACGCGCTTGTCGGTGCGCAACCCGGTGATGTCATGGCCGTCCAGCCTGACGCCGCCGCGCCAGGCCGGCAGCAGGCCGAGCAGCACCTTCAGCAGCGTCGTCTTGCCGGCGCCGTTGGCGCCCAGCAGGACCACGCACTCGCCCGCGCCGACCGAGAGGCCGGCCTGCCATAGCACCTGCACCTTGCCGTACCCGGCCTCCAGACCCTCGGCGCGCAGCAATTCAGGCGGCATGGGACTTGCCCAGGAAGACGCGCACCACCTCGGGGTCGCGGGCGGCGGCGGCCAGCTTGCCCTCGAAGATCTCGCGCCCCGCATTCATGACGATCACGCGGTCCGTCACCTGTTCAAGGAAGCCCATCAGGTGCTCCACCACCAGCAGCGCCATGCCGCCGGCCGCCAGCGCGCGCAGCCGGGCCGCGACGCGCGCCAGCTCCTGCGGGTTCAGCCCGGCGGCCAACTCATCCACCAGCAGCAGCCGCGGAACCGTGGCCAGCGCACGCGCCAGGTCCAGCATCTTCTGCTGCGCGCTGTTCAGGTCCCCGGCCGGGCGGTCCTGCACGCGGTCCAGCTCCAGGCTGGCCAGCAGCGCCGGCAGGTCGGTCGCGGCGCCGCCGGCGTGCCCGTAGGTGGCGGCGACCTGCACGTTCTCCCCCACCGTCAGGCTGGGGAACGGGTGCGGCGACTGGAACGTGCGGTTGATGCCGCGCCGGGCCAGACGGTGGGAGGGCGTGCCGCCGATGTCGGCGCCCTCAAACTCGACCCGGCCCTCGTTCGGGCGGTGCAGGCCCGAGACGACGTTGATGCAGGTGGTCTTGCCGGACCCGTTCGGCCCGACGAGGCCCAGCACCTCCCCGGGCCGCAGCGACAGGCTGACGCCGTCGAGCGCGCGGAAGCCGCCGAAGCGCTTCACCAGCCGGTCGATCCGGAGCAGCGGCTCAGGGGACACGGAGTCCCCGCCGGGTCAGGAGGGACACAAGGCCGTTGGGCAGGAACAGCACGAGCGACACGATCAGCCCGCCGTAGATGAGCTGGAAGTACTGCGGCACCGAAATCCCGATGGCGTTGTAGATGCCATACAGGATCAGCACGCCCAGGACCGGACCCAGCAGGGTGCCCGCGCCGCCGAACAGGGTGAACACGATGGCGAAGATGCTGATGCTGAGGTCGAACGCGGTCTCGGGGTAGAAGACGGAGATCTGCCAGGCGAACAGCCCGCCGCTCAGCCCGGCCACCAGGGCCGACAGCAGCCAGGCGGTCGTGCGCATCCGCACCACGGACACGCCGGCCATCGCGGCGCTGACGGGGTCGTCGCGCAACGCCTGCAAGGCCAAGCCGAAGCGGGAGCCGCGCAGCCAGATCACCAGCCCGAGCGTGGCTGCCAGCAGGGCGAGCGCCGCCGCATAGGTGGCGCCGGGGGCGAACACGCCGGACAGCGACACCCCGTAGGGACCCTTGGTGAGGTCCTCCAGCGCCGGGTTGGAAACGACATGGTACAGGGCCTGCGCGGCGGCGAGGTTGGCGATGGCGAAATACGCGCCGGTCAGCCGCATCATCGGCGCCAGGATGCACCCCAGCAGCACCGACGCGGCCCCGGCCAGCGCCAGCGCAGGCAGCGGCGCCGCGTGCAGGTGCATGACGGCCATGGCGAACCCGTATGCGCCCGCGCCGAAGAAGCCGACATAGCCGAACGGCAGGAACCCGGTGAACCCGTAGATCACGTTCAGCCCCTGCGCCAAGGTCAGGAACATGACGAAGTTGAACAGCAGGAGCTGGTTCGAGTACACGAGCGGCAGCACGGCCAGGACCGCCAGCAGCGGCGCCGCGACGAGGAGGCCGCCGAACGCCGGCCTACGCACTGCGCGCCTGCCGCCCGAGCAGGCCGCTCGGCCGCACCAGCAGCACGGCGATCAGCAGCAGGTTGGGCAGCAGGTTCGCCCAGGCGCTCAGGTAGGTCTGCATCAGCATCAGCGACACGCCGTAGACCGCTCCCCCCAGCACCGTGCCGAGCGGGTTGCCGAGCGTGCCGACGACGATCACGGCGAAGGCCGCGACGTTGATCTCGGTCCCCATCGCCGGCGTCACGCTGCCGAACATGAAGGGGGCGAACACCCCCGCGACGCCGCCCAGGCCCAGCCCGATGCCGAAGGCGACGGCGCAGACCCGGTCCACGTCGATGCCCGTGGCCACCGCCTCCTCCCGGCTGACCATCACCGCGCGGGTCAGGATGCCGAGCCGGGTCTGATACAGGTAAAGATAGACCAGGAGCACGGCGAGGGCGCTGACGGCCGCGCCCACGACCCACGCGGCCGGCAGGCGCTGGCCCAGCACCGTGAGCGAGCGGAAGCCGAGCGCCATCGAGGGAATGGACCGCTCGGTGGAGCCGAAGCTGATCGAGGCCGCAGCCTCGATCATCTGCGACAGCCCGAAGAACAGGATCAGCGACAGCATCTCGGCGTTCTTCGCAAGCTGCAGCCGGGGCACGACGAGGTAATACAGCGGCAGCCCCAGCAGGGTGAACGCGAGCATCACGGCGGCGGCGCTGTAAACCGGGTGCAGGCGGAACAGGCTGAAGGCCCAGAACGCCGCATAGGCCCCCAGCATGACGAACCCGCCCTGCGCCAGGTTGACGATCCGCATGACGCCGAACACCAGGTTCAGCCCCAGCCCGATCAGCGTGAAGTACAGGCCGAACACCACCCCGCCCAGCAGGGCCTGGGTCAGCACGGCAGCGTCCGGCCGGCTGGGCGGGCGCGGCTCACTTCTGGCCGATCACCGGCGCGGCCGTCGCGACGTCTGGCGGGAACACCACGTTCAGCTTCAGGCCGCCCTTGCCGTCCGACACGAACTGCCCCAGCGGCGTGATCTCTCCGACCTGCCCGCCGGTGTCGTCCAGCGCGAAGGTGCCGTCCAGCGTGCGGAGCTTGCCGGACAAGGAGAACACGGCCCGGCGGAGGTCGAGCTGCGCCATGCTGTCGGTCGCTTCCAACGCCTTCTCGATCACCAGGCCGCTCATGTAGCCGGCGATGGCGTTGATGCCGAACTCCACGCCGCCGCCGGGGTAGGTCTTTTCCCACAGCTTGCGATAGGCCCCGGTGTCCATCCCGGTCGTCGGCTTGTAGTCGATGAACGCGCCGGTGACGTAGGTGAAGACGTTCTCCATCCCCGATGCGCCGACGTTCTTCAGCACCTCGTCAACCTCCAGGCCGGAGTAGATGGTGAAGACGAACGGGTAGGCCTGCCCACTGTCCTGCAGGTTGCGCAAAAAGGCGATGTCGTTGCCGACGTAGCCGAGATGGATCACCGCGTCGGGCTTCGCCGCCTCGATGTTGTTCAGGATCACGGTGTAGTTCGACGTGTTGGTAGGGACGCCCTGGTCATAGACAATGGAAATCCTGTCGCCCGCTTCCTTCAGGAAGCCGCGCAGCGCCACCGCCTGGGTCGTCGTGAAGTCGTTGGTCGAGTACAGCAAGGCGATGCGCTTCAGCCCGGCGGCCGGGCCGCCCGCCTTAAGGAAATCCGCGATGTACTTGGGCCAGATGGTGGAGACCGGGTCGGCCAGCAGAACGATGTAAGGGTTGTCCTTGCTGAAGAACGGAGCGCCCGTGCCGGTGACGTTGAACAGCAGCATCTGATGCTCCCGCGCAATCGGCACCGCGACGGCCGTGAGGACCGAGCCGGAGTCGGACATCAGGATGTCCACCTTGTCCTGCGAGATCAGTTGGTTGGTCAGCGTCGCGGCCGTGCCCGGGTTGCTCTGGTCGTCATAGGAGATCAGCCGCACCGGCAGCTTCTTGCCATAGGGCTTCACGGTGACGCCGCCGGCGGCATTGACCTGATCGACCCAGATCTTCAGCCCGTCGTACACCGGCATCGAGATGGAGGCATACGGCCCGGAGCTTGCGTGGAGATGCCCGATCTTGATTTCAGTGGGCGCTGCCGGCTGCGCGTGCGCAGTGCCGAGCAGCAGCCCGGCGGCAAGGGTCAGGCCAAGCGGACGCAGCATCAGTTCCTCCGGTTTTCCTGGCATCCTGCCCCGGCGCGGCCGCCGCGCCAACCCGCCTCATGCGTCGGCAGCCTCGATGGCCGTGCCGCAATCAGGACAGCTCGCCCGCGTATCGTTCCAGCGTCTTCCAGGCCTCCGTGCCGTAGGCCTGCTGCCATTGCTTGTAGAAGCCTGCCTGCTTCAGCCTGGCTTGGAAGGGCGCCGGGTCGGGCGTGTTGAACGCGATCCCGTGCGTGGCGAGCTGCGCCCGCACCGTCGCGTCCATCGCCGCCAGGTCTGCCCGCACCGCCAAGGCGGACGCGTTCAGCGCGTGTTCCAGGACGGCGCGCACGTCACGCGGAAGGGTGGCCATCGCCCGCCGGTTGCCCACCATCCAGAAGCCGCTCCAGCAGTGGTTCGAAAGCGTGCAGAACTTCTGCACCTCGTACAGCTTGCTGGTCTCGATCAAGGCCAGCGGGTTCTCCTGGCCGTCGATGATGCGGGTTTGCAGCGCGGAATAAACCTCATTGAACGTGATGCTGGTCGGCGAGGCGCCCAGGCCTGAGAACAAGGACGTTAGCAGCGCGGTGACGGGGACCCTGATCTTCATCCCGGCGAAGTCCGCCGGGCTCGTGATCGGCCGCGCACTGGACGTGACCTGGCGGAAACCGTTGTCCCAAACTGTTTCCAGCGGCACCAGCCCTGCCTTGGCAATCGCCTCGCGCACGAGCGTCCCCACCGCTCCGTCCATCGCGGCCCAGACTTGATCGTAGGACTGGAACACGTAGCCGATGCTCGGAAGCCCGGAGATCGGGACGACCGTGGTCAGGGTCAGGCTGGGCGCCGCGAACAGCTCCAGCGCTCCCGTGCGGACCTGGCTCAGCATGGCCGTGTCGCCGCCGAGCTGGCTGTTGGGGAACACCCGGAGGTCGAGGCGTCCGGAGGTCTGCTCCCGCACGGTCCCGGCCGCGTCGTTCAGGCGTTGCGTCAGCGGGTGCTCGGCGGGCGTGTCGCAGCCGACCTTAAATGTGAACTCGCTGGCGGCGCCGGCCCGCTTGGCGCCGAGCGAAAGGGCTGATGCGGCGGTGAAGGCCCGGCGGGTCAAGCGCATCGTCGGTGTTTCCAAAAGCGGCCCGGCGCTGGGCGGCGGGGCGGACCAAGCTTCAAGCCATCAGCTTCGGACCAGCATCGGCCACAGCGCCTCGCCGCCCGCGGCGCAGGCAGCGTCCCCCAGGCGGCGCTGCCAGAAAGCGTCCGAGCCGAACTCGTCCCGCCACGACCACAGGCGGCGCGTCGTGTAGTGCAGCGGGTGCTCCTGGGTGTAGCCCATGGCCGCGTGTACCTGATGGCAGGCGGCGGCGACGGAGCCGGCCGCCTCGCC
>CAXTUQ010000038.1:0-19486 GCA_964247405.1 uncultured Acetobacteraceae bacterium | reverse complement strand
GAAAGCCGGACAGGACCAGCCATTCGACGTAGATCCCGGCTTCCGCCGCAAGCTTTCCTTCTGGCGGGCACGCCACAGGGCATATTGCTCCGCGGCCTCGGCCGTACAGGCGCCATGCCGTTCCAGCGCGGGCGAAATCATGGCGAAATGGTAGGCGAGGCGGCGCACCGCGGCGTCGCCGAACGGGAACAAGTGGTGATAGACCGGCAGCGGCTCCAGGGTGACGCCGTGACCGACGGGGTCGCCCTGGTAGGGGCTGAAGCGGTCGGCCCGCACGCGGCCCACCGCGGCGGGCGGCTGCAAGTGGCGCAGCTTCGGCACGAGCGCCGCGATGCGGCCATAGGCGTCCTCGTCCTCGCCGGGGAAAGCCGGACAGGACCAGCCATTCGACGTAGATCCCGGCTTCCGCCGCAAGCTTGAGAAGCTGCACGTTCTGCAATGACGTCGTGCCCTTGCGCATCAAGCGCAGCACGGAGGTGTCGAGGCTTCCAATGCCGGGTTGGATGCGGCGCACGCCCGCCAAAGCAGGGCGAGCTGCCACGGCTTCAGATTGGCTTTTACCTCGTAGAAGATGCTCAAGCCCGGCCGTTCCTCGGCCAAGCGGGGCAGGAAGCGCCCGAAATAGGCCATGTCGAGGATGTTGTCGGCGTTGGCCACGTCGCGCACGCCGTAGCGCCGCACCAAGGCGCTCAGCTCGTCGAACGCCCGATCTTGCGACTTGGAGCGAAACGCCATGCCGGGGCCGTTCAGCCCGCAGAAGGTGCAGTGCTGCTTCGCGCCCCACCAGCAGCCCAGCGCCGTTTCGAAGGTGACCGAGGGCGCATACGCGCTGGCGGCCGGATTGGATCGGCGTTGGGCGAAGAAGTCGTGGAAGTCCGGATAGGGCAGGGCGTCCAGGTCCGTGACCGGGTCGGCGCGACGCGCCGGCGGCACAAGGCGCCCGACCCGCCGCACGGCCATGCCGGGAATGCCCGCCAGCGCGTTGCCGGCCAGGTGGCGCCCACGGAGTCCAGCGAGAAGCAGCGGACGTCGCACGGCGTGCCCGCGGCTCAAACCAGCGGCTTGAGCGTGCTCAGTGCCAAGTTGGGGAGGCGTGGCGAGGAGAACGGCATGGAGGCGAGGAACACGCGCCGGCCGTCCCCCGCATCCGCCGGCACAGCGCGGCGCGCCTAAGCAGGCACTCGCAGCTTGCGCCACGAACGCCTGCTGAGGAGTCGTTGAAGACGCATTATTCTTTCTGCTCCACGCGGACACGCTCCGCAGAATGACGCTTAGGTTTTCCCGTGGTCGAAAGCGGGGTCTCCGCGTTTGGTCGTGAAGCCGTCGAACGTCTTCGCCGCGTCCTCGAAGCCTTTCGCGCCCAGCGTCTTGAAGAACTCGACCGCCCCGCGCCGCCAAGTCGTGTCGCGCCGCCGCTTGCTCCGGGCGCATCCTCAATATGCCGGCCAAGCGGCTTGCCGCCCGCAGGTGCTGCTCCGCCCGGGCCGCTTCAGGTTCCAAGCCGCCTAGGAGGCGCAGGGCCTGCGCCTCGACGGGGCGGAAGCCGTGCCGCCGCACCAGGCCCGTAGGCCCCGAAGGTCCTGCCGCTCCGTCTGCGCGACGGCCTCGGCGAGCAGCGCGTCGGCCTCGTCCAAGCGGCCGAGCAATGCCCAGGTCGTAGGGCCGCCCCGTCGTGGCGGCGATGGCGGACGCTTCCGCCGCGACCTGCGCGGCCGCATCGAAGTCGCCCGCCAAGGCATGGGTCTTGGACAGGCACACGAGATAGAGCACGGACGCGGTGCCCGCCGTGTCGCCGCTGCGCAGGGGATCGGCCCGGACCCGGTCGAGACCGTCGAGCAATATGCGCTTCGCCCGCTCCAACTCGCCGCCGAACCAGAACGCTGTCCCCAACGCATACCGCGCGGTCAGCAGCAGCCCGTCGGCGTCCAGCCGGGTTGCGGCCTCCAGGGCTTGCAGGCCCGCCTCCACCGCCCGGTCGAGCATCCCGATGATGCCGAACGAAAGGCAGCGCATCACGTCGATCTGGACGAGGTCGGCCGGGGCAGCCCCTTCGGCCAAGGCCCACGCTTCCCCCCGGAGCGCGTGGTCGGCCAATCGCTCCACCGCCTCCTCGAGGCGGTCGGGGGTAAAGGCGTTCCATGGCGTCGAGCGCGCGCATGCAGCTGGCGGCGCAAAAGCCCGTCGTAGGCCACCGCTTGCATCAGGGCGTGCTTGAAGGTGAGTTCAGGGCCGCCCGGAAGGCGGCCTCGTAAAGGAACTCGGCCGCTTGCAGTTCGCTCAGCTCGGCCTTGAGGCTCGCCGGCGAAAGGTCGGCGACCTCGCGCAGCAGGGCGAGCGGAACGTCCTTGCCGATCACGGACGACACGCGCAGCAGCCGCTGCCGCGCCGGGGGCAGCCGGTCGATGCGGGCGGACAGGACGGCCTGCACGGTGTCCGGGATCAGCGGGCCAGTTGATTGCGGCCGGAGATAGGTGCGCGCAGGCTCGGTGATCACCGCCCCGCTTTCGATCAGGGAGCGGCCGATCTCTTCCAGGAACAGCGGGGATGCCTTCCCTGCTCCACCACGCGGCGGCGCACCGACACGACGCCGTCGCCCGCGCCGATCAGTTCGGACAGCAGGTCGTCCGCCTCCGACGCGTCGAGCGGGGACAAGCGCAGCTCGGCCGTGTAGCTGCGCCCGCTCCAGCCGGGCTGGCTCCCAGGACGCGCAGTGGCAATCAGGGGCATCCGCGCCGAATGCAGCCCGTCCACGATGGCTCCCAGCAACTCGACGCTCTGCGGGTCCATTCCCGGACCAGCTCGGCCGCGAGGTGGTAGGGCGCCTTGCCCATATGGGAGATGGCGGCGCCGCGCAGCACGTGCCAGGAGCCGGTGGGCAGGCCGCGCAGGAACTCGTGAACCAGGCGCGACTTGCCCAGCCCGGCCTCCTCCACAACGGTGACGGCCTGGCCCCGTCCGAACCCGGCGCGCGACGCCGCCGCCGAAAGCTGCAGAAGCTTCGTGCGCCGGCCGACATGGCGGCTCAGCGCCTGGGCCGACAGCCGCACCTCCCAGGCCGGCCGCGCGGTGGCGGACAAGAGCTGGAACACCTCCACAGCCTCGGAGCTGCCCTTGACCTTTGTCGGGCCCAAGGCGCTCAGCTCGGCGAAGCCCCGGACCTGTCGGGCGGCCTCCTGCGTCACCAGCGCCGTGCCAGGCCCGGCCAGCGCCTCAAGGCGGTGCGCCAGGTGGACCGTGGTTCCGATGACATCCCAAGCGGACGGGTCGCGGCCAAGCGGGCGGACCACGACGCCGCCGCTCGCCAGGCCGACGCGGATGGAAACCCGCGCCCCGGCGCGTGCCGCGACCTCGTCGATCATCGTGCGTGCGGTTAGGCACGCGCGCACGGCATGGTCCTCCGCCGCGGCCGGCGCGCCGAACAGGGCCATGACCCCGTCCCCTTGCAGCTGGTTCACGACCCCTCCGGAGCGCACGATCGCCTCGGCCATGGCCTGCGCCACCGGATCGAGCGCCTGCATCGCGTCCTCGGGGTCGAGCTTCTCGATCAACCGCAGCGAGTTCCGCACGTCGGCGGACAGAACCGTGGCATGCTTGCGCAACCCCTCGCCGAACGGAGATGCTTGCGCCGTCCGGTCAACCGTGGGCGCGAACGCGGCGCCGGAATGGGCGCAGAAGCGCGCACCCGCCCGGTTGGCCGTGCCGCAGCCCTGGCACGGGGCGTGGAGGGCCGCGCCGCACGCGTCGCAGAAACGACTCGGCTCGGGACTTTCCGCGTTGCACTGCGCGCATCGTCTCATGTTGTCCGTCCATCGCTTCCTGCTGCCCGCACGTGAGGCACTGCCACGCGGCCGTGGAAGTGACGCATGTCACAGCGCCGGACGCCGTGGCCCGATAAGATCGAGACATGCCGGACCCAAGCGATGACACGCCCGAAAGCATCTCCTGGACGGAAATGGAACGCCTGCGCGACTTCGTCGAACGCGCCGGGACCCAGGCCCTGACTGCCGAGGAGCGCCGGCGCCTCATCGGCCAAGCGACCGCCGTGCTCGACAGCTTCTACGTGCACCTGCCGCAGAAGCGTGCGGTGCACGGGGCCAGCCCGGTGCAGCCCGCGCCGGGGACGGCGGCACGGCAGGACGCGGCGGCCGGCCTGGCCCTCGGGATCGACCAAGGGTCCTACACGCTCGGCCGCGCGCATGCAGGTGCACGCCCCGCGGGTGATCGCCGCGGAACGCCGCCGGGCACGGGGCCAGCCCGCGGCCCCGTCGGGAGGCGACGAGATCGCGACGCCGTTGCCAGGCAAGTTCCAGGCCCGCCGCGTGCAGGACGGGCGCTTCGGCTATGTCCGCCTCCACAGCTTCGCGACGGACGACCCCCGGGGGTACCTGGAAGCCTTCGCCGAGGTCCTTGCGAAGCTGCCGCGGGAAGGGCTGATCCTCGACGTGCGCGGCAACGGCGGCGGTTGCATCCCGCTTGCCGAAAGCCTGTTGCAGCTCCTGACCTGGCGCCGCATCCAGTCCGCCCCGGCCCAGCTCATCGCAACGCCAGAGGCGCTGAAGCTGTGCGAGGCGGTGGAGGTGCTCGATCCTTGGGCCGCTTCGGTGCGTTACGCCCTCGAAACCGGGGCGGGCTGTTCCGATCCGCGCCCGATGCCCCCGTCCGAGGACTGCAACGAGGTCGGACAGCGCTGCCACGGGCCGGTCGTGCTGGTCACTGACGCGCTGTGCTGCAGCGCCACCGACATCTTCGCCGCCGGGTTCCAAGACCATGGGATCGGCCCCATGCTCGGCTGCGATGCGACGACGGGCGCCGGCAGCGCCAACGTCATCCTGCATGACCTGCTGCGGGAACGGCTGGGCGATGACGGCGCTTTGCTGCGGGCATTGCCTTGCGGTTGCGGCCTGCGCTTCGCGGTCCGACAGACCCTGCGGGTGGGCGGCAAGGCCGGCGCCATTCTGGAAGAGGCCGGCGTACGCCCGGACCTGCCGCGGTTGCACCGCGTCACCCGAGCCGACCTCCTCAAACGCAACCGGGACCTGATCGCCCGCGCGGCCGACGAGCTCGCCCGGCGCCCTTGGCACGCGCTCGAAGCCTCCGCTGCGGACGGCGAGCTCGGGGTGAAGACGCGCGGGATCGGGCGCGTGGATGTCTGTCTGGACGACCGCCCGCTGCGCTCCCTCGCCGTCAAGGCCGACACGCGACTGCATTCAGGGCTGGCCACCGATCTTCCGACAAAGAAACCGTGGACCGTGCTGGAGCTGAAAGGCTTCGCGGATGGCAAGCAGGCCGTGGCACGTCGGCTTTGCCCGGGGCCGGGCTTCGGCGGGTAGGTGGACGCGCGCTGGCTTCGGACAAGGCACCCGTTGATGCTGAGCTTGCAGGAGGGCAAGGTCGTATTGGTCGAGCACGATCCCGCCTGGAAGCGCGCCTACCAGGAAGACGAGGCGTTTATCCAAAATGCGCTTGGGACGCTCGCGCTGGACGGGCAGCACGGCGGTGCCGGGAATACGGGCCAAGCCGATCCTGGACATCCTGGTCGGCGTCGAACGGCTCGCAGACGGCCCCGCCTGCGTCGTGCCGTTGGCGGGCATCGGCTATGCCTGCCTCGGGGATGCTCCCATTCCCGATGAGCACTTCTTCGCCCGGGGTACGCCTCGTACCCACCACCTCCACCTTGTCGAGCACCGCGGCCCGGCGTGGCTCCACAAAGTCTCGTTCCGCGACCGGCTGTTGGCCGACCGTGCACTGGCCCGTGCCTACGAGAGCACCAAGATTGCCCTCGCCCGGCGGTTCCAAGACGACCGTGCGGCTTATACCCGCGCGAAAGCAGACTTCATCACGGCCGTGATCGCGGACATGCCCGCCCCACGCTGAACCCGCCCTGTCCCAAGGCGAAGTGACGCGCGGCGGCCTTGCGTCCGCATCAAATGTGTCTCATTTTGAAGACGACCCCCGCCTTCCCGAGACATCGTTCAACGATTGCAGAAGGACCGCCTGATGAAACGTCGCTTTTTTGCCGCTGCCGCCACGGTGGCCGCCCTGGCGGTCCCGGACGCCCAGGCGGCGCCCGAACCCGGCCGCGTGCCGTTCGACGTCAACAGCCCACAGGTCCAGGAGCAGGCGCGGACGCTCGCCCGCAAGCCGCCGCTCGCCCCGGTCCACGGCCGCCGCATCGTCGAGGATCGCAGCGGTCGCAAGCAGGCCGGCAAGGCCTCGTTCTACGCGCCGTCGTTCCAGGGCAAGACGATGGCCGATGGCCGCCGCTTCAGCCACGCCGGCCAAGCCGCCGCGAGCAAGACCCTGCCGCTCGGCACGGTTGCCAAGGTGACCAACACCGAAACCGGCAAGACCGCCGAGGTGACGGTCGAGGATCGCGGACCCTATGTGGACGGCCGCACCATCGACCTTACCAAATCCACCGCGCAGCAGATCGGGCTGGACGGCCACAACGGCGTTGCCCCAGTCGTCGTGGCGCCCGTCGCGGTGCCGCAGCCGGACGGCTCCGTGACGCCCGGCGCCGGCGCGCTTCCCGGCCCTGCCACCGCCTCGCCTCCCAGTTGACGGGTCAACGACGATCTCCCTCGTCGGGCTGCAACGTGACGCGCGGCCCGTTCATCGCCGCACCGCCCGTTGGAGTTCCTGGGCGGGCGCAGGCGGCGCTTCGACCACTGATTGAAGGAAGCGTGCAGGCTGCTGGATCGTAGGGGCGAGGGGCCGTATCAACGGGCATCCAGTTATTCCGGAAGACCAGCGACCCGAAGCGCCTCCGCGTAGGTCTTTGCCATCCTTTCGAGAGGCACGGGTATTCGATCGAAGAAATCCGAGACGGTCAGCCCCGGCTCGATCCTCCGGAGTTCCTGCACGGCCTTTGCCGCCCCTTCACGCTGCCCCAACTCCACCAAAGCGACGGCCAGGACGCGGAGCGCGACCGCGAAACGCCTGTTCTGCACCAGCGCCTTCCTCGCCCAAGTGACGGCATCAAGGTAGTTGCCGTCTATGACCGCGGAAATGGCCATGGCCCCTGAAAGGAGCCACGCCCGCGGGTCACGCGGGTTGAGGCGTCGCGCCCGGGCAATCAGCGCGCGGCCTGTGCCCTGGTTTCCGCGCATCGTCTCGATCCAGCCCGCCAAGGTCAGGGCCGTCGCAGAGTTCGGGTTGATCGCCAGGGACCGGCCGAACAGCTCCACCGCCGCATCCCTGTCCCCCTGCGCCAGGTTCCAAACCGCGAAGGCGGCTTTCCACAGGACCTGCGCGTCGTTTGGCGCCAGCTCAACCGCCTGCCAGGCCAGCCTCAAGCCCTCTGCGCGGTGCGTGCCGTCTGGCGGCGCCCACCCCTGGAAGTGGCGCTGCGCGTGGCAATAGGCCGCCGCCGCCATCGCCGCGGCGTAGTTCGGAACAAGCGCGAGCGCCTGGTCGAGGCGATCCAGCGCGGCGGCCATGCCCTCGGCGGTGAACTCGTACTCGGAGGCATACGCGCGCAGCAGAAGATCATAGGCGTCCAGGGCGTCAGGCGCCTTGTGCTTGCGCCGGCTGATCTCGGCGAACTCCAGGGTCGGCTCGATGGCGGCAACCACGTTTTCCGAGATGCGGTCCTGCAGGTCGAGGATCTCGCTCAGATCGCCCTCGAACCGGTCGGCCCAAAGGTGAGCGCCTGACACGGCGTCGATCAACTGCCCGGTGATCCGGAGCCGCTCGCCGCCGCGGCGCACGCTGCCCTCCAGCACATACCCCACGCCCAGCTCGCGTCCGACCCGGCGGATATCGACGGGCTGCCCTTTGTAGATGAACGAAGAGTTCCGGGCGATGACGAACAGCCTGCTGCAACGCGACAGCGCGGTGATGATCTCCTCGGCCATGCCGTCCGCGAAGTAGTCCTGCTGCGGGTCGCCGCTCATGTTGGTGAAGGACAGCACGGCGATCGACGGCCCATCCAGGTCGCTCCCGCGCGTCTCAGGATCGTTCAGCGCGACGGCCGGCGCCGATGGGGGCGGGGCTTCGCGGATCTCCTGCACCGTCCCGACGAAGCGGAGGCCCTTGCGTGGCAGTGTCCGGATCAGGCGCTGCTCCGCGCCGCTGTCGCCCACGGCCGCGCGGGCCGAGTTCACGCGGCTGCTCAGCGTCGCTTCCGAGACGATGCGCCCCTGCCAGACCGCGTCCAGGAGGTCGTCGCGGCTGACCACGCGATCCCGGGATCGGATCAGGAACGCCAACAGGTCGAAGACCTGCGGCTCGACCGCCACGAGTTCCCCGGCACGGCGCAACTCTCGCCGGCCGCCGTCGAACACGAAATCCTCGAACCGGTAAAGCAACGCCGGGGACACAAGCGGGCCTCCAAGCTGGGCGTCCAGCCTAACAGGATGCATCTGCCGTAAAAACCATGAAGATGTGGAAGGCAAGTCCAGCCCGTCTCAAAGCGGGGTGCCGCCGGTTCCGGCATGATCGCCTGCATCGGAGGAGATAAGCCAATGAACATCATCCCGACGCACACCAGAGAAACCAACCATGGGCGCCGCCGGCTTCTCGGCGTTGCCGGCATTGCCGCCGCCGCCCAGCTCGGCATCGCCCGGTCCGCGGGCGCGCAACCCGGCACGCCGAAGCCGCCAAGCATCCCCCCGACCGGGCCGGCGACGGCCGCCTCTGCCCCGTTGAAGCAAGTCAACGCCGGCGTCCTGAGCGTGGGATACGCCGAGCTTGGCGCTGCCGACCGGCCGGCGGTGATGCTTCTGCACGGCTGGCCCTACGACATTCACAGCTTCGAGGACGTGGCGCCCCTGCTGGCGTCGGCGGGCTACCGGGTCATCGTGCCGTTTCTGCGCGGCTATGGCACCACCCGGTTCCTTTCAAACGAAACGGTCCGGAATGGCCAGCAATCGGCATTCGCAGCCGACACGGTCGCGCTGATGGACGCCCTGGGCGTTCGCACGGCGGTCGTCGCTGGTTTCGATTGGGGCGCCCGGACGGCCGACATCCTGGCCGCCCTCTGGCCGGAACGCTGCAAGGCCCTGGTCTCCGTCAGTGGCTACCTGATCGGCAGCCCCGACGCCAACAGGGCGCCGCTGCCGCCGAGGGCCGAGCTTGCATGGTGGTATCAGTTCTACTTCGCGACCGAGCGCGGCCGGCTGGGATACGAGATGTATCGAAAGGAGCTGGCCCGGCTCATATGGCAGACCGCCTCGCCGAGATGGGACTTCGACGACAAAACCTTCGATCGGAGCGCGCCGGCGTTCGACAACCCCGACCACGTCGCCATCATCATCCACAACTACCGCTGGCGGCTCGGCCTGGCCGACGGCGAGCCAGCCTACGATGCCCTGGAGAAGCGCCTGGCCGCAGCGCCTGTCATCTCCGTGCCCACGATCACCCTTGAGGGCGACGCGAACGGTGCGCCGCACCCGGACCCGACCTCATATGCGAAACAGTTCACCGGCCGTTACGCTCATCGGCTCATCACCGGCGGCGTCGGCCACAACCTGCCGCAGGAAGCGCCGAAGGCCTTCGCGGACGCCGTCATCGAAGCGGCTGGATACTGAGCGGCACGACACGCGGGAGTTCATCATGCACCGTCGCACGTTTCTGGGTTCGGGCGGTCTCCTTGCGGGGACCGCGATGCTTGGGTTTCCGCTGACGCCGGTTGCCCAGCCCGTCGCCGGGCGTCCGGCCCCCGAGTTCGTGGGGCTTGACGGCTGGATCAACACGGACGGCCCGATCACCCTCGCCGGCCTTCGCGGGGAGGTCGTGCTGGTCGATTTCTGGACCTACTCCTGCATCAACTGCCGCCGCACCGTCCGTTACTTGAACCGGTGGCAGAGCGAGTATGGCCCGCGCGGCCTGCAGGTTGTCAGCATCCACACGCCGGAATTCGGCTTCGAACGCGCCCGGCGGAACGTGGAAACCTCCACCCGTGAGTTCGGCATCCAGTACCCGGTCGGGCAGGACAACGGCTTCCAGACATGGCGGGCCTGGAGCAACCGGTCCTGGCCGGCCTTCTACCTCCTGGACCGCGACGGGCGGATCGTGCTGTTCCGTGAGGGCGAGGGCTACGCCCGGGAGATGGAGGGCGCGATCCGCGGCCTGCTCGGCCTCGGCCAGGGGGCGGCGCATCCGGGTGATGATCCCGACCTTTCCCGGATCGCGACCCCCGAGATGTATTTCGGGTCCAAGCACCCCACGCCGCAGGACCGCGCCCAGCCGCCCCGGCGGGGCGAGGCCGCCTACGTCTTTGCCCAGGCGCCTGGGCCGCGGCTGAACACCTATCAGCTCGACGGCACCTGGACCCGGGAGGATGAGGCGCTCGTGCTTCGCTCGCCCGGCGGCGGGCTGCGCCTGCGCTTCTCCGCGGCGAAGCTGCATTGGGTGGCGTCGGCTTCGCAACCGGTGACGCTCCGCATCCGCGTGGATGGCAGCGAGACGCGCCCGCAGACCATCGAACGCCCGACGCTTTACACGCTCTTGGACGGTGATCGCTATGGCGAGCACCTGGTCGAGGTCGAGGCAGATCAGCCAGGCCTGTCGCTGTTCAGCGCAACGTTCGGCTGATGTGATGGGACGACCGGTTGACGCGCGACATGGCCTGGACAGCTTGTTAGCATCCAAGCTCAAAGACACAGTGCCGCCGGAGACCGCGATCCATGCCGAACCCTGTCCAATCGGCTGTTCGCGCCGTCGCCGAGAGTGCGGTCGAGCGCATTGCGGCCTGGAACCGGAAGCGGCTGCCGCAGACTGGGACTCCCTACGTGGTCGGCATCCACCAGCCGATGCGATCGGAACTGACGCTTCAGGACCTTGCCGTGACCGGGTCCATCCCGGCGGCGCTCAACGGCCGGTATCTCAAGATGGGCGCGAACCCCGTCAATCCCGATCCTGCGGGGCACCATTGGTTCCTTGGTGATGGCATGGTGCACGGCATCGCCATCCGGGACGGCCGGGTGCTGTGGTACCGCAACCGCTGGGTCCGCTCGCGCTTGGCCGCCGCGGCGCTTGGCCGGGCCGCGGCGCCCGGGCCGCGCAGGGGACGCAACGACACCGTGAACACCAACGTGGTGGACATCGGCGGCCGCGCCTTCGCCCTGGTGGAAGCGGGCAGCTTCCCCGTCGAGCTTTCCGAGAGCCTGGAGGAGCAGGGCTACAACCCGTTCGACGGGACGCTGCACGGCTCCTTCACCGGGCACCCGCACTGGGACCCGCTCACGGGCGAGCACCACGCGGTCGCCTATGACGGCAGCATCTGGGATGCCGTCCGCCACGTCGTCGTCTCGGCGGCTGGCAAGGTGGTCCGCGACGTGCCGATTGCCGTGGAGCACGGCCCCTGCATCCACGACTGCGCCCTCACGGCGCGGTTCGCCGTGGTCCTCGACCTGCCCGTCACCTTTTCGATGCGCGCCTTGCTTGGCGGCCACCTGTTTCCGTTTCGCTGGAACCCGGCCCACCGCGCCCGCGTGGGCCTCCTGCCGCGGCGGGGCGATGCGGCCGATATCATCTGGTGCGACGTGGAGCCGTGCTTCGTTTTCCACGTGGCCAACGCCTTTGATGGCGAGGATGGCCGGGTGATCCTCGACGTCATCGCCTACGCCACGATGTTCGCCTCGGGCGCGAGCGGCCTCGACGCGCTGGGCCGGTTCGAACGCTGGACGGTGGACCCTTCGACGCGCCGCGTCGGCCGGCGCGTGATCGACCCGACGCCACAGGAGTTTCCCCGCATCGACGAACGCCGCTTCGGCCAGAGCTACCGTTACGCCTACACGGTCTCCGTCCCGCCTGACGCCAACCCGCAGCTCACCGGCGCCACGAGGCTCTACAAGCATGACCTCGACACGGGCAGCCGCCGTGTGCACGAGTTCGGCGACGACCACCTGCCGGGCGAGTTCGTGTTCGTGCCGGCGGCCACCGGCGCGGCGGAGGACGAAGGCTGGCTCATGGGCCTCGTCATCAACGCGGCGGAGGAGACCACCGACTTCGTGATCCTCGACGCGCGCTGCTTCGAGGCGGCCCCGGTCGCCACCGTGCGGCTGCCGCACAGGATACCGCCGGGCTTTCACGGCAACTGGTTTCCGGCGGCGTAGCGACGGTGCTCGTCATGGACGGAAGTGCGTCAACGACGTGCCAGGGGCGCGGCATCGGTTGCGGGCATCATGGGGCGGAGGAAGTGCCGGGAGAGCTTGCCCCACGCTCCGCTTCTCAACGGACCTGCTTCAACTCGTCCAACTTCACCGAGCCGTTCTGGCTCGTGAAAGCCAGCGATTGTCCCTGGCCGTCTTGCTGCGACACGCCGCTGATGCGGTGGTCGCCGCTATCGTATGTTGTCAGCTTGCCGTCCTGCTCGATCAGCAAACGCTGCTTGTCGGGGAAGAACGCGTAGCGCATTCCGTTCTGCGACCCGCTCGTGGACGGCTGGCCCAGCTCCTCTGGCCACCACTTCTCTCCGCCGGCCATGGGCTTCATCGGTTTCATGGGTTCCACTTCAGATGTCTCCTTGCCGGCTGTTTCGCTCTGCTACGCGGCCCATCCAGCAAAGTTTTTCATTTCCTGGTCGGACGACGACGAGGCCGTGCTGCGCCCCGCCCCGCCCCTCAACCCCTGCTAGGACGCACCGCCATGGACGAAACCACCCTCCGCGCCGAGATCGTGCAGGCCGCGCGCAGCATGAATGCGCTCGGCATCAACCAGGGGACCTCCGGCAACATCAGCGCCCGCCTGGGGGACGCCATGCTGATCACCCCCTCCGCGACGCCCTATGACCAGATGCGGCCGGAGGACGTCGCGGCCATGCCTCTGGACGGCGAGGGCGGCGCATGGTCCGGCCCGTTGAAGCCCAGCACCGAGTGGCGCTTCCACCTCGACATCCTGCGCGGCCGGCCGGACGCTGGCGCCGTGGTGCACACGCACGCCACCTATTGCACGACGCTGGCGATCCTGCGGCGGCCTATCCCGGCGGTGCACTACATGATGGCGGCATTTGGCGGCACGGACGTGCGCTGCGCCCCCTACGCGACCTTCGGCACGGCGGAGCTGGCGTCGCACACCCTGGCCGCGTTGGACGGGCGCAATGCCTGCCTGCTCGCGAACCACGGCATGGTGGTGGTGGGCGCCAGCCTGGCCAAGGCGATGTGGCTTGCGGTCGAGCTGGAGACGATCGCGCGCCAGTACTGCCTCAGCCTGCAGATCGGGCAGCCGCACGTCCTGTCGGACGCCGAGATCGCCGACACCGCACAGTCGTTCTCCACCTACGGCCTGCAGGAGCGCGACCAAGCGGCATGATCCCCTTATGCGACCTGCTGGTCATCGGCGGCGGGCGGCTGCCGCCCATGCTGTTTAACGGGGTGTTGGGGCAGGGGTTGGCTCCGTCGCACGAAGCCTTGCCCTGGCCGGTGAAGTCCTTCGACGACTTGTCCGGGATGAAGATCCGCAACTCCGGCGGAGCGGGGCAGGCGTTGCGTGCGCGCTTCTTCGGGGCGCAGCCGAACGTGACGGCCTGGCTGGACGTGCCGCTGGCGCTGTCGCAGGGAACCTTCGAGGGCGTCGCCAGCACGGATGAGAGCTTGGCCAACGCCAAGCTGTGGGAGAGCGGCATCCATTACGGCTTCGCCGACAAGGAGTTCATCGGGTTCTACATCCCGATGGTCAGCCAAGCCTTCTACAACAAGCTGCCGCCGGACCTGCAGAAACTGGTGGTGGACGTTTGGCGGCAGGGCATCTCCGCCGACCGCGAGAAGATGGAGCAGGCGCAGGGCCAGGCGCGCAAGACGCTGGAGGAGCATGGCGTCCAGGTCGTTTCCACATCGGACCAGCAGCTCGCGGCGATGCGGGCGAAGATGATGCCCAAGCTGGACGATTGGGCGAAGGAGCTGCGGATCACCCCGGCGATGCTCGACGTCGTCAAGGCAGAGTGCCAGGACGGCAGCTAAGCATCATTCTGCGGAGTGTGCTTGCACGGAGCAGGTAAAATGATGTGTCTTCAACGATTCCTAAGCAGGCATTCGTGGCGCAAGCCGCGAATGCCTGCTTAGGCGGGGCCGGCGCGCCATGCTGGCCGTTTGGAACCGGGTCGAGCGGCTGTTGACGGGGACGTTGGGCTTGGCCGCGCTGGGGATCGGCACCTACGGCGTGATCGGACGCTACGTCGACCAGCGCATCGCCTTCACCTATGGCGAGGAGGTCGTCGTCTACCTGACCGTCTGGGCCGTGTTCCTCGCCGCCAGCCAGCTTGTGCGGACGGACGGGCATGTGCGGCCCGACCTCGTGCTTTGCCTACTGCCCCTGCAAGCCCAGCGGTGGGCGGAATGCTTCAACTGCTGCTTGGCACTCGTGTTCTGCGCCGGCCTCGCCTGGTACGGCCTGCAGATCGCGGCAACCTCTTACGGCCTCGACGAGCGGAGCGAGACGGGGCTGCAGTTCCCGATGCGGATCTACGATGCCGCCTTGCCGGCCGGCGGCGGGCTGATGGCGCTGTGCTACGTCAGGCGGCTCCACCGCTGGCTGTTCCGCTTCGATGCCCAGACGATGGCGATCGCCGCCGCCGAGCACTGAAGCCTCTCATGTTCACCGCCTTGTTCCTGCTGATGTTCTTCGGATTGCTCGCCTCGGGCATGCCGATCTTCCTGGTGCTGGGCGCCTGCGCGGCGGTGCTGTTCTCCGTGTCCGGGCAGCCGCTCGTGGTGATCGCGCAGAAGATCGCGGACGAGCTGAACTCCTCGACGTTGATGGCCTTGCCGCTGTTCGTGATGGCGGCGGCCTTCATGGGGCGCGGCGGCGTCGCCAAGTCGCTGGTGGACGTGGCGGCCGCCTGGTTCGGACGCCTGCGCGGGGCGCTGGGCATCGTCGCTGTTCGTCAGCCTGGGCTTCTACCGCGGCTTCCGCCTGCGCGACACGCTGGAGGTGGTGGCGGACGCGATCAAGAGCGCGGCCACCATCATGGTGATCGTCGCCATGGCGCTGGCGTTCGGGCACTGGATGACCGACTCCGGGATGCCGGGACAACTCGTCCAGTTCACGCTCGACCACCACCTGCATCCCTGGCAGTTCCTGCTGGCGATCAACGCGCTGCTGCTGATGCTGGGCTGCTTCCTCGAAGTCGCGGCGACCCTGCTGGTGGTCATGCCGATCCTGGCGCCCGCGCTCAAGCCGTTGGGCGTCGATCCCGTGCATTTCGCCATCGTCTTCACCCACAACATGGAGGTCGCGCTGGTGCACCCGCCGGTCGGGCTGAACCTTTACGTGCTGGCGACCATCTCCACGGCGCCGATCACCAAGGTGGTCCGGGGCATCTTCCCGTTCCTCATGCTACTGCTGCTGCTCTGCCTCGGCACCATCACCTACGTGCCCGGGCTGTCCCTGTGGCTGCCGAACCTGGTCTATGGCCCGGCGCGCTGACCAGGAGGCGGCGTCAGCCCCGCCGCGCTTCCAGCACCGGGCGGGCGCCGTCGATCAGCTGGTAGCGGTCCAGCACGCGGTCCCGCACGGCCTTGCGGTTGACCTTCAGCATGGCGTTGCGGGGCAGCTCCTCAAGCGCCACCAGGACGCGGGGCCGCTTGTATCCGGTCATGCCCGCCGCCGTGGCGCGCACTGCCGCTTCCCAGCCCGGCGCCGGGCGCTCGACGGCCGCGACGACCACCTCGCCCCAGTATTCGGAGGGCAGGCCGAACACCGCGACCTCCCCGCCGCCCAAGGCGGGGGCCAGCGCCCGTTCCACCTCCTCCGGCGCCACCTTGTAGCCGCCCGTCTTGATGACGTCGGCGGCCCGCCCGACCAGATGCAGGCGGCCGCGCGCATCGAGGTAGCCGAGGTCGCCGCTTTCGTGGAAAGCGCCGGGCGGGAGGGGTTCGTAGGCGCGCTCCCCGACGCCGGGGCGAAGGAAGCCGGACATCATCTGCTGGGCGCGGATGAGAATTTTGCCCAGCGCGCCGGGTGCGGCGGGGGTGCCGCCGCCGGCGTCGATCACGATCTCCACCCCGGCCGCCGGCCAGCCGACGCAGGCATCTGCGTCCGGGCCGCCCTCGGCATACCAGGCGTCCACCTCGGGCGGCTCCAGCGCGCAGATCGGGTTGATCACCTCCGTCTTGCCGTAGGTCACGCGGACCACCGGGCTGAAGATCCGCTTCGCCCGGGCGTAGAGGCCGGGGGACAGCACGGCCATGCCGCAGTAGATCGTGCGCAGGGCGGGCAGCGCCTCCTCCCGGCGGTGCCGACGGTCTTGGCCGGCACGGTCGGCGGGGCGAACATCTCGTCCACCTCCCGCCGCCGCAGGATCGGCAGCACGACGGCGGGATCGACGCCATCGAGCAGCATGACGCCGCCTCCCTGTTCCAGGTAGGCATGGGTCAGCAGCGCCGCCCCGTGCGAGAACGGGGTCATCAGCAGCAGGCGGCTTTCCGCGCCCGGCCGCGTCGGCATGGCGGCGCGCTGCAGCAGGTTGCCGGTCCAGCGGGCGTGCTGGCTGGTGACGATGCCCTTCGGCAAGCCGGTGGTGCCGGAGGTGAAGCTGATCTTCGCCCAATCGCCATACGCCACCACCGGCAGCGCCTCCGGCCGCAGCGGCGCTTCCCCGGTCGTCTCGACCGTGTGCGCCGACACGCCGTGGGCGCGGAAGAACGGCGCGTGCTCCTCGGCCGCGACGGCGTGCCGCACCCCGGCGAGGCCCATGCAATGCAGCCGGTCCGGCTCGGCCAGGCTGACGTTCAGCCATCTCGGTCCGGCAGGCCAAGTGCTCGATCCATCACGGCATGGGCATGAGCCTCGCCGACGGGCTGCTGTTCGAGATCGAAGCCTACAACCGCATGGTGCCGACCGAGGACTGCCGCGAAGGCGTCCTCGCATTCAACAAGAAGCGCAAGCCGGCCTTCAAGGGCCGCTGAAGGGAGCGCGATGGACGTGCGCGTCGCGGGTACCGGGCGGCACGAATTTGCCGGCCCGGTGGCGGGCACGGAGGGCTGCGGGTGTTCCAGTGCATCGGGGCGGTGGAGAAGCCGGCGGCAGCGAGGCGCGCGGCCATCACCCCGGACTGGGCGGAGCGGCCAGCGTGGAACGGCTTGGCCATGGTGCCGAAATTCGCCATCAGGCCCGCGCTCTGCGAGGCCCCCAGCGCAATCGCCTGGGCGGTGCGCGCCGGGTCCGGCCGTCGAAGATAGGCGCAGGCAGCGGCTGCGGCGATGGCGCCGAAGATGCCGGCGGGGTGCCAACTCTTGCCGTGGTGATACCCGCTCTCGCGCCCCACCAACTCCGCCCAGACCTCGTAGCCGGCGACGTAGGCAACCACCATGTCGCGCCCGGACAGGTCCAGCGTCTCGGCTTCCGCCGGGATGGCGGGGACCAAAACCGTGCTCGGGTGGCCACGCAACGTCACGTCGTCGTAGTCGAGCGCGTAGGCGGCCACGCCGTTGATCCAGGCGGCCTCGGGGGCAGGCGCGGTGTCCGTGAAGCAGAGCGTCGCCGGCCCGGCAGGCGGCTGCAGGACGTCGCGCAGCAGGCGGGTCAGCTCCTCCTCGCGCCCGGCGAACATCACGCCGATGCAGTCGATGAAGCCGGTGCGGGCGATCCGCGCGGCCTCCCCAGGCACGCGGTTCGGCGCAAGGTCGGAAACGAACCGGCCGAGATCACGGGTCAGCGTCATGTAGGGCGTCTTTTAGGCAGACGCGGGCGGAACGAACGGGTACGGCACAGGCGGGCCGCCGCGGAACGGCAGGGCGACTGTGGCGCTGCCCGGCGTCGATTCCACGCCGGCCCCGTTGCGGATGCCCAGCTCCAGCTCCATCAGGCCGTACTCGGCCGCGCGCCGCGCACCGGTGATCCAGGCCCACATTTCGAGGCGTTCGCCGACCAGGTTCATGGCGCGGAACTGGAAGCGGACCTTCCACACCCAGCCGGTTGGGCCTGCCCAGTCCTTCAGGAGCTGGGCGATGAGTTGCTGCTTCAACGAACCGTTGATCAAAAGGCCCGGCAGCTTGTCATGGCCTGTCGCAAAGGGCAGGTCGTAATAGATCTTATGCCAGGTCTCCATTGCGGCCGACCAGCGCATCAAATGGGCGGTGGTGAAGAGGCCTTTGCGCATCGGCCCGGCCTCCTGCCCGGCCTCGACGTCCTCGAAGGCCAAGGCGGGGGCGAGAGGGCGGGGCAACGTCGACGTGGCCGCGTCAGGCGTGTTCATGCAGGGCGTGCTCCGTCGTGTGGCCCAGGGAGAGAGATGGCGCGGCCGTCCACGGCGCCTCGCCTCAGCGCCGGATGATGGTCTTGCGGACGCCCAGCAGGATCTCGCCGCCGGCCGTCGCGTACTCGGTCTTGATGATGACGAAGAGCATGGGGCCGGTCTTGGACTGGCGCTCGTAGATGTCCGCATAGTGCGAGCGCTGCATGACCCTCTCGCCGTGGCGGGCGTAGCGGAGGGATTCGATTTCCGCGCCGCCGTTGAGCAGCGCGCGGCCCGGCAGCGGCAGTTCGGGCAGGCCGTCGCCCGCGGCCGAGACCAGGCCGTCGAAGTCCGGGTCCTCGGCGCGCTCGGTCAGCGCGTCCGGGGTGCCGAGCGGGCGGCGGAACATGAAGGCCGGGTAGATCGGCGGCGCGACCGGGCCGCCATAGCGGGCCGGCATCGCGTCCGGCGCGTAGTCGCCGTCGTCATCGGCCATGATGGCCTGGGCGTAGCGGCGGACCGCGCCGGGTTCCACGGCGTCGCAGGCGGTCACGACCTCGCTCCGTCGCCCGATGAAGCCGCGGATCTCGTTGGTCAGGATGGCCGTCATCGCACGCTCCCGTCAGGCCGCCGTGGGTTCCGAAACGGCCTCGCCGCGGCGGGCGGTCCGCAGCCCGACGATGCCGCTCGCCTCAAGACTGGCCAGATGTGCCGCGTTGTAGCCGAGCGCCCGCAGCACCTCGCCTGTATGCTCTCCCAAATGCGGCGGATGCCGGTCCATGCGGCCCGGCGTGTCCGAGAGCTTCACGGGCAGTCCGGCGGCCTTGATGCGGCCGAGGTCGGGCACGTCGATCTCGACGATCATGTCGCGCGCCTTCACCTGGTCTTCCTCGACGGCCTGGTCGATGCGGTTGACCCGGGTGCAGGGCCCGCCGGCCGCGTCGAGCCGCCCGATCCAAAACTGGGCGGGCTGCATGGCAAGCGTCGCATTGATGAGGCCGAGCAGCTCTGCGCGATGCCCGGCCCGCACATTGGCGCCGGTGAAGCGCGGGTCGCGCTCCCATTCGGGGCGGCCCGCCGCGTTGCAGAAGCCGCCCCCACATGCGCTGGTTGAACGCGGCGATGACGACCCAGCCGTCTTCCGCCTTGAACGCCTGGTAAGGGACCTGGGTGACGCTGCCGCTGCCGCTCGGCCCGGGAACGTCGCCGGTCGAGAAGTAGCGGCAGAGATGGTAGGACAGCATCGACAACTGCCCTTCAAGCCGGGAGGTATCGACGCGCTGGCCGCGGCCGGTGCGGTGCCGCGCCTCGATCGCCATCAGCACGCCGGTCGCGCCCATGGGGCCGGCGCCGATGTCGGCCACTGAAAGG
>CAXTUQ010000037.1:0-19520 GCA_964247405.1 uncultured Acetobacteraceae bacterium | reverse complement strand
ACGGGGACAGCATCTACGCCCTGGTCGCCGGCTTCGCTTCGGGGCCGGACCGCCTCCTGGCGCTGCGCGAAGCCTATGCGGGGTCCGGGATCGATGCCGCAGGTGTCAACCTGATCGAAGGCAGCGGAGCGGCCACGCCCGCCGACGATGCGGAGGAGATCGCCGCCCTGCACGGCGTGTTCGGCCGCTCGGGTTTCCCCGAAGCGGCGCTCGGCGCGGTCAGCTCGGTGATCGGCTCTGCCGGGCAGGCGACCGCCATTGCGGGCATCATCAAGGCGGCGCTGGCGATCTATCACCGCGCCTTGCCGCCGGCACCCGGAGCCGAAACCCCGCACCGCGACCTGAAGACGGGACGCATCTACCTCCACGCGAAGCTCAGGCCGTGGATGGCGCCGACCGGCTCGCACCGGCAAGCCGGCGTCAACATGGACGCCGGGTCGGGATCATACGGCCATGTCGTCCTGGAGCAACCGGCGGGCGAAAAGGCACCGCCATGGCGGTCGCTGACACCTTGGCGGTCGGAACTGATCGTCGTGTCCGCGGAAACACGCGAGGAACTGCGCCACCAGATCCGGCGCGTGCAGCGCGCCGCCGCCGGGGGCATGACGAACGAGGGCCTTGCCGCCCTCGCCTTCACCCTCGCGACGAGCTTTTCCGGCGGCCACCAGTTCAGGCTCGGCACGGTCGCCCGCGACGCCGCCGAACTGGCCGCCCGCCTTGCGCTCGTGGAGCAACGCCTTGGCAACGACACAACCCAAGCCTGGAGCGGCTTTGCTGCGACCTACTTCGGCTCCAGGAAGCAATCGGGAAAGATCGGGTTCTTGTTTCCTGGCGTCGGGTTTCCCGGCCTGGCCGGCGGCTATGCCGACCGGCTCGGCGAACTCGCGCTGCACTTCCCGGGCATCCTGGACTGGCTCGACCGGGCCGAAGCGGTGTGCTTGGAAGACGAGGTCGATTACAAGCTGAGCTTCCAGCTCTTCCCGCCGCCCTGCTGCGATATCGCGGTCCTGGCCGAGATCGAGGAAGAGTTGAAGTGGTCGCAACGCGCCTCGGTCGGCACGATGATCGCCAACCTGGCCACGAACGCGCTGATCCGGGCGCTGGGCGTGCGCGCCGATGTCATGGCCGGGTTCTCGCTGGGCGAGTGGAGCGCGCTGGTCGCCGCCGGCCTGATCGACGTGGAAGCGGCGACGGTCACGTCCCAGGGGCCGGACGAGTCGTCGGCGCTGCTGGAAGTCACCGACTCCTACCGGGGAAGCTGGGCCATGGTCAGCGCCTCCGTTGGCGAGATCGAGGCCGTGATCCAGCCGCTCGGCGACGATGTGGCGGTCACGATCGACGTGTCGCCCAACCAGGCCTTCATCGGCGGCGAGGAAGCGGCGGTCGCGGTCGCCATCGACCGGCTGCGCGCCGCCGGCATCTGGGTCTCGGCGATCCCAAGCTCGCCGCTGATGGCGTCGTTCTCGGCGTTCCACACGAAGTATGCGGCGCCTTACCGGGAGCAACTGACCAAGACGCTCGCCGCGCTGCCGATGAAGCCGCTCCAAAGCGACATCTACTCATCGGTGACAGGCCGGTTGTTCCCCCGCGACCCTGAGTCCATCGTCAAGATCCTGGGGCAGAACGTGACGGACGCCGTGCGGGTGCGCGACACGATCAGGACGATGCACAAGCACGGCGTGCGGATTTTCCTGCAGCTCGGCGGCGGCGGGCGCTTGTTGCCAACGGTTGAGAAGAACCTTGCGCTCGAACCGCACGTCGCGCTCTCCATCGACGTCGAGTACCTGTCTGGCCTTGAGCAGCTCCAATACGTCTTGGCGCAGTTGCTGGCCCTGGGGGTCCCGCTCAATCCGCTCTCGCTCTACGAGCATCGGTCGCCGCGCTTGCTTGACCTGGACCGTCCCGCCGCCGTCCCTGACCGGGATGGGCCGGAGATCGGCGCTCGCCCGGCCGTCGCGACGGATCGAAGCGTCGGGCAGGTCCCAAATTCTCGTTTGGATGGGCAGCCACATCGGCGTGCCAACGCGCTTGCCGCCGGTGCTGCCCTTGGCGGCGCGCCTGCGGCGCCGGGCCAAGGCCAGGTTGCGGCGTGGCTGGGGGAGCTGTTCGAGATCGAGCGGAGAACGGACCGAGCCTTCTCCGATCTCCTGGCCAGCTTGGCGCGCACCGCGGCTGGGCGCCTGCCTGCGCCGGCGGAAGATCGCGCCGCCCTTCCGCCCCGCCCATCCCCGTTGCTGGGGGAGGTGATCGAAGCCGAACCGGGCCGCCGGCTGCGCTGCCGCTTGACGCTCGACTTGGCGGTGCACCGTTTTCTCGGGCAGCACGTCCTCCTGGCGGCGCCCGGCGCGCTGAAGCCGCTGCACGACCTGCTGCCGGCGCTCCCGTTCGCCTGCGCCATAGAGATCATGGCTCAGGCGGCGCAGGCCCTGGCGCCCGGCCAATCGGTGCTGGACTGCCACGACATCGAGGCGGTCAGTTGGATTGCGCTTGAGAACGCCCGCCCGCTGCCCTTGTCGGTCGTGGCCGAGCGCCTGACCGACACCGAAATCCAGGTCCGGATCACCATCGAGGGCCAGGCAAAGCCTGCGATGCACGGCCGCGTCGCCATGGGCCAACGTGCGCCGGCGCCGGCGCCGGCCGCGTTCCGCTGCGAAACTCCCTGCCCCTTGAGCGCAGCCGACTACTACGGCGAAGGGCCGTTGTTCCAGGGGCCGCACTTCCGCGCCATCACGGCGCTGACGGCGCTGTCCGAGGACGCGATCGCCGGCGAGGTCGTGCTGCGCGATCCCCGCGACCTCCATGCACGGGATGGCAGGCAGCCGGCGCCGATCTTCGATCCCATCCTGATCGACAGCGTGGCGCAGATGCTGGGCGTGCCCGCCTGGGTGAACGACCGGCGCTTCCTGGTCCCGATCCGTGCCAAGCGCGTTTCGCGGTTCGGCTGCCTCCCGCCGCCGGGCACGCGGGCGCAGGCCAGGATCGGGTACCGCCGGCTGGACGAGCGCCGGGTCGCGGGCGACTTCGACGTCACCGGACCCGGCGGCGAGACCCTGCTCCGGGTCGAAGGGTGGGAAGAGCTTTGGGTGATCTGGCCGAAATGTCTCCTCCAACGCAACCACCGCCCGAAGGAAGGGTCGATCGGCCGCCGCTGGGAGGTCGGGGACGCAAGCCTGTCCTGCCGCCGCGTGAAGCGCACCGACCTGGGCGACGTCGATCCCGCCTGGATCGCGCGGTACTACTTGACGGCCCGGGAATGGGAGGATTACGCACGCGCGCCGGACGTGCCGTGGCTGCTTCGGCGCATAGCGGCCAAGGATTGCGTGCGCGACTGGTTCCGCCGGCACCGCGGCGCCACCCTGCACCCCTTGGAGGTGGAGATGGCCGATCTGCCCGGCGGCGGCGTCGTGCTGGCGACGCCGGGCCACGGGCCGGCAGCGATAACCGTGACGACCCTGGCCGGCGAGGCGGTTGCCGTCGCGTCGGCGGCGCCGGTCAGCCTTCACGCCGCGAGCACCGCCGCCCGTCGTCGGGACGGCCTTGAGGATTTCGCGTTCAGCCGCCAGGAGATGGAACGCCTGCCGCCGGGGGAGCCAGAACGGACGGCATGGGCGCATCGCGCCTGGTGCGCCAAGGAAGCCAGCGCCAAGGCGTGCGGCCGCGGCGCGGAGGCGATGCCCCGCTTCCTCGTCGAGCGCGTGCGCCCCGAGGACGGCGTGGTCGAGATCCGCAACGAGGTGCACGACGTGCTGACCCAAGTCGCAACTGCCATTGAGGGCGGCCGCGCGATGGCCCTGGCCGTGACGCGGCAGCTTCCCACCATCGTCCCGGTTCTCGCTTGAGCATCGCGGGGGAGCGCCTTTTGAGCGCCGCCGTCGACCGCGCGGCGTTCGACCCGGCGGAGGCGCCCGCCCGTGGGAGGCGCAAGACCCTGCCCGGAAGGCTGCTGCTGGGCGCGGGCGTCCTGGGGATCGCCGCGGCGGGCGCGGCGTTCGCCCTGCGCCGGGATTGGGGCGGCGCGCCGCCAATGCGGTACGTCACCGCGCCGATGTCACGCGGCCTGGTCGCCACGTCGGTTTCCGCAAGCGGAACGGTCAATGCCGAGACGGTTGTGCAAGTCGGGTCCTACGTGTCCGGCATCATCCAGTCCGTGCACTGCGACTTCAACACCGCGGTCCACCGCGGCCAGCTCTGCGCCAAGATCGATCCTCGCCTGTACCAGGCGACGGTTGACCAGCAGGTCGCCACGCTCGCGACCGCAATGGCGCAAAGGGAGAAGGACAAGGCCAACCTGACCTACACGGAGCTGGTGCACGAACGGGCCACGAGCCTCGTCAAGCGCCGGGACGTTTCGCAGGAAACGCTGGACCTTGCGGCCAACAACCACCTGCAAGCGCAAGCGCAGATGACGATCGACGACGCCTTGATCCTTCAGCAAACCGCCGCGCTCAACGTCGCCAAGGTCAACCTCGGCTACACCGACATCGTTTCGCCGGTGGACGGCACGGTCGTGTCGCGCAGCGTGGCGCAGGGCCAGACCGTGGCAGCCAGCTTCCAGACCCCGACCCTGTTCGTCATCGCGACCGACCTGTCCCGGATGCAGGTCGATACCTACGTCAGCGAGTCCGACATCAGCAGCGTCAAGCCGGGCGCCAAAGCCTTCTTCTCCGTTTCCGGCCTTCCCGCGACCCCGTTCCCCGCCACCGTCCAGCAGATTCGCCAAGCGCCACAAACGGTGCAGAACGTCGTGACCTACGACGTGGTGCTCAGCGCCGACAACAAGGCGCTGCTGCTCAAGCCGGGGATGACGGCGGTGGCCCGCATCGTCATTGCCGAGCACGACGGCGTCTTACGCGTGCCGAGCGCCGCGCTGCGCTATGCGCCGGCCGCCGCGGCAAGCTCCGTGCCGCCGGCCGCGCCGATGGGGGCACGGGTTTGGGTCCTGCGCAACGGTCGGCCGCAGCCCGTGGCGATAACCCCCGGCCTCGACGATTACGCCAACACCGAGGTGCTCGCCGGGGACTTGCGGCTGCAGGATCAGATCATCATCGCCGAGCATGGGGACGCCGGCAGCAGCCCGGGCGCGCCATGATCGAGATCAGCGGCCTGACCCGCGACTACCGGGTCGGGCAGACCACGGTGCAGGCGCTGCGGGGCATCTCGCTCACGGTCGAGCAAGGGGAGTTCGTGGCGCTCATGGGGCCGTCCGGCTCCGGGAAGTCCACTTTGACGTCGATCCTCGGCTGCCTCGACCGGCCGAGCGGCGGGTCCTACCGCCTCGACTCGATTGACGTCGCCGGGCTGGGCGAGCCGGAGCTGGCACGGCTGCGCAGCCGGACCATCGGCTTCGTTTTCCAAAGCTTCAACCTGCTGCCGCGGACGAGCGCGATGGACAACGTCGCGTTGCCGCTGTTCTACGCCGGCGGCGGAGCGGCCTCGCGCCGCAGCCGGCAGGACCGGGCGCGGGCCGTGCTGGAACCGTTCGGGCTGGGCCGGTTCGCGGCGAACACGCCGGCGCAGCTTTCCGGCGGACAGCAGCAGCGGGTCGCCATCGCCCGGTCGCTGATCAACTCGCCCCGCATCCTGCTCGCCGACGAGCCGACCGGGAACCTCGACTCCCGGGCGTCGCACGAGATCATGAAGATCCTGCGGGCGCTCAACCGCATGGCGAACGTGACGGTCATCCTGGTGACGCACGAGGCCGACATGGCGGACTACGCCGACCGGGTCCTGACCATGCGCGACGGCTTGATCGTTTCCGACGAGCGCAAGCAGCCGGAGCCGCCGGACGGCCATGCCCGGTTGTCCAGGGCGGCACGCGCCGCGGAGAAACGCGGCGCCGGGCCGGCGTTCGTTTGGATGACCATCGCGGCGGCCGCATCGGCCATACGGCGCAACGGCCTGCGCTCCGCGCTGACGATGCTCGGGGTGTTCATCGGCGTGGCCTCCCTGGTCTGCATGGTCGCCATCGGCCAAGGCGCGGCGCAGGAAGTCCGCAGGCAGATCGAAAGCCTCGGCACCAACCTGATGGTCGTGCTGCCGGGCGCGGCCAGCAAGGGCGGCGCCCGGAGCGGCGCCGGAAGCGCAACAACGCTGACGACCAGGGATGCCCAAGCCGTCCGCCGCGACGACCCCGAGGTGGCGCAGGTCAGCTACGTCATCCAGCAGCCCGGCCAGGCGCTCAGCGCCAAGAAAAACTGGCTCACGACGGTGCAGGGCGTCACGGCGAACTTCGGGGAGATGGGCAACTGGCGCATCGCTCAAGGCCGGCCGCTGACCGAGGAGGACGACCGCGGGGCCGCTCTGGTGGCGGTGATCGGCCAGACCACCCGCCGGGAACTGTTCGAGCCGTTCCAGACGCCCGTGGGGGCGGTCGTCCTCGTCAACGGCGTGCCGCTGCGCATCGTCGGGCTGCTCGCCGGCAAGGGCCAGACGGCATGGGGCCTTGACCAGGACGACGTCATCATGACGCCGTTCAACACCGCCGAGCGCCGGGTGCTGGGCGTGGCGGTGCCGAGCCAGGTGCAGAAGCCGCTGGACGCCGCCTATGGCGGGCCGCTCAACCCCTTCGGGACCCAGCCCCGCCTGACCGGCTACGTGAACGTCATGTATGTGCAGGCCGTGAGCACCGCCGCCATCGGCCGGGCGGAAGCGGAGGTCCGCGGCACCCTCAACCGGCTGCACGGCATCAAGCCGGGCCAGGACAGCGACTTCGACGTGCGGGACCTGAGCCAGATCGTCACCACGGCCACGAACAGCAGCCACGTTATGACGATCCTGCTGGCGACCGTGGCGTCGATCTCCCTGCTCGTCGGCGGCATCGGGATCATGAACATCCTGCTCGTGTCGGTGACGGAGCGGACGCGCGAGATCGGGCTGCGCATGGCCATCGGCGCCCAGCGGCGGCACGTGCTGCTGCAGTTTCTGGCGGAAGCCGTCATCCTGAGCGTGACCGGAGGCCTAGGTGGCATCCTTTTCGGCGTCGCGGCGGTGCAGGGCATCTCCTACTTTGCCAAATGGCCGACGGTGCTTTCGCTTCCCGGGATGGCGGCCGGCTTCCTGTTCTCCGCTGCCGTCGGCGTGTTCTTCGGCTATTACCCCGCGCGCAAGGCGGCCCGGCTCAACCCCATCGAGGCCCTACGCCATGAGTGATGCCACCCTGCCTCTTGCCGAGGCTGCGCCGCCCATCGATGCGGTCGCGACCACGGCGCGCTGGACGGCCGCCCACCGCGCCCGGGAGGCGGAACGGCCCGACCGGCTGTTCCACGATCCCCTGGCCCGGCTGCTGGCCGGCGAGGCAGGCATGGCGATGCTGGTGCAGGCCGAGCAGCACGCCCCGCACCACGAGCTGATGGCGGCCTACCTTGCCATCCGCACCCGCTACCTTGACGACGCGCTGCTGCGCGCGGCCGGGGAAGGCGTGCGGCAAGTCGTCATGCTTGCGGCGGGGATGGACACGCGCGGCTTCCGCCTGGACTGGCCGCAGGAAACGCGGGTTTACGAGATCGACCGGCCGGAGCTGCTTGCGCTCAAGGAGCAGCTTCTTGGGCAGGCGGCGGCGGGGGCGTGCTGCGCACGCTCTCCCATCGGCGCGGACCTCGAAACGGATTGGCTGCCCGGCCTGGTGGAGGCGGGCTTCCGCGCCGAGCAACCCACGTCCTGGCTGATTGAAGGGCTGTTCTACTACCTTGAGGATGCGGCGGTGAACCGCATCCTGGCGCAGGCCGCGGCGGCGAGCGCGCCGGGAAGCATCCTGGCGGCCGACCTCGTGAGCCTGTCCTACCTCCATGCGCCGTGGATGCGCGAGGTTCTCAGGGCGCTTGAGCAGCAGGGCATGGGCTGGCGCTCCGGCACGGACGACCCCGAGCGGTTACTTGCCCGGCACGGCTGGATCGCGACTGTGGCGCAGCCCGGCGACGCCGTGGCGAACCACGGCCGATGGAGGCTGCCTGTGCCGCCGCGCAGCCACCTTGAGCTGCCGCACACCTTTCTCGTCACGGCACGGCGCGCCGATCCCGTCCAGACCCGGCGCCCGGCGCCCGGCGCCCGCGGCCGCGTGGTTGAGATCGCCGGGCTACGCAAGTCGTTCGGCGGCCACCAGGTCCTGGCGGGGATCGACATGGTGCTGGACGAGGGCGAGGTGCTGGGGCTGCTGGGGCCGAACGGGGCGGGCAAGACGACCCTGATCCGAACGATCGTCGGGCGGGCGGCGCCGGACGGCGGGACCGTGCGGATCGGCGCCGGGAAGCGCACGCCCGCCGCTGCCGCCCGCGCCGGGGACATCGGGTGGGTGCCGCAGGATCTGGCGCTCTACCCCAACCTTTCGGCCCGCGAGAACCTGCGATGGTTCGGCGCCTGCCATGGCATGTCGCCAGGAGCCTTGGAGAAGGCCATCGACGATGTGCTCGCCATGGCCGCGCTGGCCGACCGGGCGCATGAGCCGGTCTGGAGCTATTCTGGCGGCATGAAGCGGCGACTGAACATCGCGGCGGGGGTGATCCACCGCCCGCGCCTCCTGCTGCTTGACGAGCCGACCGTGGGAATCGACCCGCAATCCCGCCAGCGCATCTTCGACATGATCGATGAGCTTCGGCAATCCGGGGTCGGCATCCTTTACAGCACCCACTACCTTGAGGAAGCGGAGCGCTTGTGCGACCGAGTGGCCGTCATGGACGCCGGGCGGATCGTCGCTGAGGGGCGTGGGGAGGAGATGATCCAGCGCATCTTCGGCTCGCGGCACGAGGCAGCGGTCGAGAGCGGCGGCTTCGGCGACGCTTGGCGCGGCAGGCTCCGTGCGCGCGGAGCCTCGGTCGAGGGCAACGTCGCCCGGCTCTGGCTGGACGACGCGGCAACCGAGTTTCCTGCGCTGCTACAGGAGCTTCGCAGCGAGGCGGTGCCGGTGCGCAAGATGAGCCTGAAGCCGCCGAGCCTGGAAAGCGTGTTCTTGCACCTGACCGGGCGGGAGATGCGCGAATGATCATGAGCGTCGTGCGGATGTCCTGGTCCAACGTCCGCCAGGACCGCATCGTCCTGCTGCTGGGCTACCTCCTCCCGTTGGCGTTCTTTTCCATCTACGCGGGCATTGCCGTGCTGAGCCGCAACAGCCCGCCGCCGGGTCCGGCTGCCGCCCGCGTGCTCGGGGTTGTCGATGGCGACCAAAGCGACACGTCGCGCCGCTTGGTCCTGCAACTGAGGTCGCAGCCGGGGCTGGCCGTGCGCGAGGGTGCGGCGGCGCAGCAGCCGTACAACCGCGACGCCGCCGCCGCAGCGATGCGCGACGGCCAGGTCGGCGCGGTGCTCGCCATCCCGCACGGCTTCGCCGACGCCCCGCTCGGCTTCCTGCCCGGCGGCGTGCCGGCCCAACTGGACCTTGCCGTCAGCCAATCCGACCCGCTCGCGGCTTCGGCGTATGGCGGCATGGTGCAGCAAGCCGCCTTGGGCTTGACGCCAGACGTGCTTTTGGGAAGCGGGCCGCAGTCGGTCGAGGGCTGGACCGGCGGCCTCACGCCCGACCAGCGCCGCCGCCTCGCCGCGAGCCTTGAGGGCGACGGCCGCGTGCCCGGCGCCGCCACGCAGGCGCGCCAGGCCGTGGCGATGTCGGTAAGCACCGTGGCGCGCCCTGCGGCGCCGGACCCCACGATCGCCTTCTATGCTGCGGCCATGGGCGTGATGACCATCCTTTTCACGGCCACGGGCGCGGCGACGAGCCTTGTCGAGGAGAACGAGACAGGCATCCTGGCCCGCGTGCTGTCGAGCCGCATGTCCATGTTCCAGCTCCTCAGCGGCAAGCTCTTGTTCACGACAGCGTTCTGCTTGTCGCAACTGACAGCGATCTTTGTTTGGGCGACGTTGCTGTTCCACCTGGACCTGCTGCCCCATCTCGGCGGTTGGCTGCTCATCAGCATCCCGACCGCTTTCGCCGCGGCTGCCTTCAGCCTGGCGATTGCAGTCTTTTGCCGGACGCGGGCGCGCAACTTCGCGATGTCGGGCTTGATCGTGCTGGCCATGGGGGCGCTCGGCGGCAGCATGTTCCCCCGGTTCCTGATGCCCGGCTTCCTGCAGTCGCTTGGCCTCGTCACGTTCAACGCTTGGGCACTCGACGGCTTCACCAAGGTGTTCTGGCAGCAGGCGCCCAGCGTGCTGCTTTGGCCGCAAGTCCTGGCTCTGGCCGCCTTCACGGCCCTGTTCTTCCTTGCGGCGCTCCAAATGGCGCGTCGCTGGGACCTGGCATGAATTGCAGGCCACGGTCACTGCCTTTGCCCCGTTGTTGCCCGGCTACAAGCGCCTGCCCGAAGCCGGCGCCGTCGATGTGTGGCAAGCGTCGCTGTCGGCGCTGACGCCTTATCTTGCCGCCCTTGATGCCGCGTTGTCTCCACCCGACCGTCGCCGCGCCGACCGGAACGTCTTCCCGGCGGGCCGGCGCCGGGCCATCGCGTCGCGAGGCTTGCTGCGCTGCTTGCTGGGTCAGTACTTGGGCCTGCCGCCAAGCGAAGTGCCGATCAGGCTCACACGCCACGGCAAGCCGTTCGTGCCGCACCCCCTGCAGTTCAGCGTCACGCATTCCGAGGATGTCATCGCTTACGCCTTTTGCCTTGGAACGGCGGTGGGCATCGACGTCGAGCGCGTCGATCCTGCCATCCCCGTGCTGCAACTCGCCGAACAAGTGTTCAGCGAATCGGAGTTGCGGCGCTTCAAGACGCTTCCACCAAATGAGAAAGCGGGCGTTCTGCTGGCCGCGTGGACCTGCAAGGAGGCATTGCTCAAAGCCGCTGGGGACGGCCTCACGAAGCCGATGACCGGCATCGACCTGGGACTACGCTCCCCCTGCCAGCCACGTCTGGGATGGGCGGCGTGGCAACCGCGTGACTCCGTGAAATACCGTGTTGGTGAAACCCCGCTGCGGGATGGCTACGTGGCAGCGCTTGCAATCGAAAGCGCGGTCGAAGCCGCTGTCTTCGTGCGGGACATGCCGCCCTTGCCGGTACGCTCATCCGTATCGGGATCGACCACATAAGCTCGACTTTGGCCATCAGGCAGCGTGGCAGAGTGCGTAGGTGATGGCGCTGAGCAGGGTTGGGCGGAGCTTCTGCGTGTCCGCTGATCGGGTGGACGTGGCGAAACCCTGTTCCCGCCAGAGTTCGCGGCGCAAGGTGGCGAGCGTGTCAGAGAAGGTCGGGCGCTGCTTGCGATACCAGGCGCTGGCGGCTGTGATGCGGCGCGCCTGGGGCGTGAGCTGCCGTCCTAGCAGGGTGACCAAGGAGAACAGGCCGAGCAGGCAGGGCGTGGTGCGGGCAATGGCCTGGTCCGACCATTGGCGCTGGGTTTCCACGCCGAGGTGGTCGCGCACCTCTCGGAATGTGACCTCCACTTGCCAGCGCTGGACGAACCAGCGCAGGATTTGAACGGCGTCTTGGGCCGGATCGGTGCAAAGGAGAGCCTGCGGGTCGAAGCGGCCCAGGGGATCGCGGACCAGCACCCAACGGATCGGGACGACAGGCATCCCGCTGTGACGCCAAACGGCGGTGCTGGTGCTGATGTCATGCTGTATTTAATCGTGAGAATGCCTGTTGAACGTTCTCAGGTGCTTACGCATTATATCGGCTTCAAAACACTGTAGTTAACCATGAGAACCAGCCTGGAATACTGCACTTAATTGTGAGAACTTGGGCCTACAACGTTGACCGCATACGTTCCAACTAGAGAATAAATCTGCCAGGGGACATCCACGGCCAACATTCACGGGAGACCACCCTGAAAGCTGGGCGCGACAACATCGTAACTGGCTCGGCAGCACACCTTGAGCAAGCCCGCTGAGCATCGGCTCAATCTCCTGATTGCAGCAAACTTGAGAATCACGGGCTTTAAATTCTCAAGGTTAAGTGCAGTGACCGCCACGAACAGCGCCATTCTCACGATTAGCTGCAACGTGACACCGGTGCTTGGGTATTTGTGGCATAGTGAGACACGCCATAATCCACACAGCGAGCTGTCCATTGACTCACGCCAGCCTGTTTCTCTGCCTGCTCGCCATGACAGCAGCACCCGCCGTGGCCCGAGTGGTCCCAGGCTTCGGCGAAGTTTCGTTCCCGACCTCCTGCACTCCCGCCGTTCAGCCTGATTTCGAGGCGGCCATCGCCCGCCTGCACGCCTTCGACGGGCCGGAAGACGCGTTCCGGGCCGCCGCCGCCGTGGATCCGCACTGCGCCATCGCCTTGTGGGGCGCCGCCATGACAATGCGCGGCAATCCCTTGGCCGGCGCGCCCAGTCGCGAGGTCCTGGAAGCCGGCAAGACTGACATCGCCAAGGCCATCGCCGCCGGCCCGCAAACCACGCGCGAAGCCGGGCTGATCGACGCCCTGGCCGTTTACTACCGCGACCCGGCGGAGGACCACACTGTCCGCACCAAGGCCTACGAGGCGGCCATGCGGCAACTCGCCGCCTCGTACCCGGACGACGTGGAGATCCAAAGCTTCTACGCCCTCGCGATCCTTGAGGCGGTGGACCTCACCGACGCGGCGCTCACCCGCCAGCTCGAAGCCGCGGAGATCCTCGAACCGCTGTGGGCAGCCAATCCCCGCCATCCCGGCATCCCGCATTACCTGATCCACGCCTACGACTACCCGCCGCTCGCTGCCCGCGGTCTGCCGGCCGCGCGCGCCTACGCCGCCATCGCCCCCGCCGGCCACCACGCGCTGCACATGCCATCCCACATCTATTCGATGCTCGGCCTGTGGCAGGAAGCGATCGCAGCCAACCGCGCGGCTGCCGCCCTGCACGCGCAGCACCCCCGGGACACGGCGACGATGGACGCCGATGACCCACACGGGCTCGATTTCATCGCCTACGCCCAACTGCAGCTCGGCCGGGATGGCGACGTGCAGGCAGCGATCGCGGACGCGCCTCCGTCCGACGAGCGCGTGCTGGTCGCGGCCCGCTTCCTGCTGGAGCGCGGCGACTGGACCGGGGCGGCGGCGATGCCGGCCAATGGCCTGTCCCCGTTCCAGCGCGTCACCGCCGGCTTCGTCCGCGCGCTGGGTGCCGCGCGCACCGGCCAGCTCGCGGCAGCGCGGGCAGAAACGGCCTCGCTCCGCAAGCTGCATGACCCGATCCTGCAGGAGGGCGGCGCCTACTGGGCCGGCCTGATCGACGTCTACGCCGGGGCGGCCGAGGCATGGACACTTTACGCCAGCGGCGACGTGCCAGCAGCCCTTGGAACCATGAGCCAAATCGCCGATGCCGATGACGCCCGCCAAAAGCATATCCTTCTGGAAAACAAGCTCTACCCGATGCGCGAGTTGTATGCTGACCTGCTGCTGGCCTCCGGATATCCGGAGAAGGCACTTGCCGCCTACCGGACGAGCATGGCCTCGGCGCCGAACCGCTTCAACGGCAACCTCGGCGCAGCCCGGGCCGCGCACGCCCTGGGGCAGGAGGACGTGGCCCGGCAATACGACGCCAAGGCGGCCGCCTTGATCACGCAAGCCGCCCCAGGCCGGCCCGTCTTCGCGGAAGTCCACGCCGCCCGGTGACGATCAGGCGTCGGCCGCCTCGGCCGACCGCTGCATCGCCCGGATCTGCACGGCTGCATCCCGGACGGTGCTGACCATGGCTTCCGCCGGCTGCGCGCCCGAGAACAGGAAGTAGCCGCCAAGCACGAACGAAGGCACGCCCCCGAACCCTTGGCTGCGTACCCGCCGGTCCTCCCGCACGACCGCATCGAAGCGGGCAGGTTCGGCCAGCATGGCCGAAACGCGCGCCGGGTCCAGGCCGCAATCAGCAGCGATGCCGGCCAGCACCCCAGAGTCCCCGATATCGGCGCCGCGCGTGAAGTAGGCGGCAAACAGCGCCTCGACCACACGGTCCTGCATCGCGGCACCCCCGGCCTCATGTGCGAACGCCACCAGCACATGCGAGGCGACGGTGTTGGGTGTCCGTTGCATCAGGTCATGGCGGAACACCAGCCCGGCGCGCTGCCCGGCGTCCGCGACCTGCGCGTCGAGCGCCAGGCTACGCTCCCACGAGCCGAACTTCGCCGTCCGATAAGCGCGCCGCTCGCCTCCCCCAGCCGGCATGTCGGGGTTGAGCTGGAACGGCCGCCAGGTCAGGTCGAAATGGAGGCCGTCCGCCGCCAGCACCGGCAGCGCCGCCTCCAAATGCCGCTTTCCCACAAAGCACCATGGACAGATTGTATCCGAAAGGATGTCAAGGGAGAGAGGCGCGGGGCTCGTCATGGCATGTCCTTGAAACGAGGTCTCCGGTGAGATGGATGTTCACGGCATCATCCGCAATCGACTGGCACGAGCCATCGTGCCATCCCTGGTCAAACACGCAACAGCCGGCGGGGGCTTGCCACCGGCTTCATCCGCGTTGGCCAGGACGTGCCTGCCGCCGGTCACCCCATGTCGCGGGATGTCCGGTTGGCAAGGGCCGGAACAAGGGGCCTCGCATCCTCTGCCTCGGTTCGCAGGAAGCGACGGTCATGGCGCGCGTTCCATTGCCAAGTCCTCGGACGGGCGCAGCCGGATGGCGGCCCGGCAACCAGGCCCATTCCGACACTAGAGGCCACGCATGAGACCGCCCAGGCAGCTCGCTCTGGTCTGGCGGGTTTGTTTCGGTTCGGCCGATCACTCCGGCTTGACGTATGGAGGATGGACCGCGAAGCAATCGCCGGGGCAGCGGTGGATCACCGCGTATTCCACGCACAGCCCCTTCAGCCGGAAGTTCTCCTCCGCGCCCGGGGCCAAGTACAGATCGACGAACGCCTTATGCTTGGGATACCAGCAGAAAAGCAACTCATCCACCTTCTGCTCGCCGACTGCCTGTCCGAGAACAGGCATGCGGCACATCAATTGCCCGCCTGCCCCAAGCAGGAATGGGCCGAGGCCGGTGATGTAGTCCTGGTAGGGCTTGCCGTTCGGGTAGCCTGCTTCGGGACGGTAGCGGTTCATGTTGAGCATCAGCACCGAATGGTCGTCGGGACTGGCGGCGATCTGCTGTATGATGCGGAACTCGCCCTCGTTTCGTTGCAGGTGCGGCGGCTCCAACTTGGTGTCGATCAGCGCCATGACGCTTCTTTCATTTCCATCGAGCGTAGGCTGCCGGCCACCCGGCCATGGGTCAACTGCCAAGCGGCGAGGAGCCGGATATTCACGGCTGTGCCCGACTGACAAGGTTGCGGCAAGACCGTCCGGGTCGACACGGGCGCAGGCGCCTTCATGGACTTCTGCTCGGCCGGTCGCTGGGCAGTTTGCAGGCGGCCGGGGTGGCGGCCGCGCGGGAGGCCTGCTCGCTTTCCCATCAGGAAGCGTTGAGGGCGGGCTGGCAATGGCCTAGATGGTGCCGGCCCAACGGCTTCCATCCGCCGCGCTCTGGCGTGCAAGACAATAATTTCCAGAAAGTGACTTCCATGAAGCTCCGCCTATCAGCGGCCATCCTGGCTGCTCTAGCTAATCCTGTTTCGATGTATGCAGCCTTGGCGGATTCGTTGCCTACGAGCAAGCAACTGCCGCTGTTGATCGCGCTCGAAGCGGCCACCGAAGCCGTTGCCGTCTGCGCCCGGACCAACTACCTCGTCACGGCCACGGTGGTTGATGCGTCCGGCCTGGTCAAGGCCGTGGCCAAAGGCGACGGTACGTACCCGCACACGCTCGATACCAGCCGCGGCAAGGCCTATGCCGCCGTCTCGCTCGGGCCGGACTTCCGGAAAGACACGACCAGCGAGATCGTGGCATTCGTCGTCAACAACCCGGCGTTCGGCCCCCTGGTCAATCTCCAGAACGTCTACCTCGTGGCAGGCGGCGTGGTCATCAAATCGGGGGACGAGATCATCGGGGCGATCGGAGTGGGCGGCTCTCCCCGTGGCGACCAAGACGAAGTCTGTGCCCAAGCCGGCGTTGCCAAGATCGCCGACCGGCTCAGGTAGCGCACCGCCGAACGCCCAATTCCAGCGTCGGGTCCCGGTCCCGAGAGGCTTTCGGCAAGGGGCGCACCGGCTCCGGCGGTGGTTCCACCGACAGCACGCCGAGCTCAGCGGCTGCCACTTGGCCCGAGCGCAGCGGCGCCGGCGGCGCACCGAAATCCATGACCGGTCCCCGCGCGGTGTTCACCGCGATGGCCCTTCTCGCAGGCGGACGAACTCCGTTACGCCCAACTCCCGCGTTTGCCGTATGCACCCAGCCAGGGGCTGCTCCGAACAGCCCCGTTCACCAACAACATTGGCCGAAGAACAAACCCGCTATCGGGGGGGTGCGGAGATTGAGGAACCAGTAGCAGCCCAGCGGTAGCGCCACGATTGAGCGCGATCAGGGGCGGGCGGAGCATTTCGGCTTCTTTTCAACCGAGAGGAGCCGACCCATGGACGAGTCCGTTCGCGCCGCTGCGATCAGCCCACTGCGGCAACGCCTGATCGATGACATGAACATGCGCCGGTGCTCGCGAGAGACGCAGCGCAACTACATCCGCGATGTGGGGCGCTTTGCAACCTTCCTGGGGCTCTCACCCAGCATGGCGACGGCCGATGACGCGCGCCGGTTCCAGATCGAACAGCGCGATGCCGGCGTGCCGACGCCGACCATGAACAGCATCGTGTCGGCGTTGCGGTTCTTCTTCACGCAAACCATCGACCGGCCCGACCTGGCGCGCAAGCTGATCCGGGTGGCGCATCCGCGCAACCTTCCCATAGTGCTGAGCCGGGAGGAAGTTGGGCGACTGCTCAATGCGACCACCTGCCTGAAGCATCAGGCGGCCTTGTCGGTCGCCTACGGCGCTGGCCTACGTGTGGCCGAGGTCGCGGGGCTCAAGGTCGCCGACATCGACAGCGAGCGCATGCTGATCCGGGTCGAGCGTGGCAAGGGAGGCCGGTATCGCAACGCCATGCTCGCGGCAGACCTGCTCACCCTGCTGCGCGAGTGGTGGAAGCTCGGACGGCAACAGGGCGTGATGCATCGCGACGGTTAGCTGTTTCCGGGACAGCATGCCATGAAGCCGATCAGCACCCGGCAGTTCCACCGCATCGTCGTCGAGGCGGCACAGGCTGCGGAGATCACCAAGCGGGTCGGGCCGCACACGCTGCGCCACAGCTTCGCCACGCACCTGCTGGAGGACGGCACCGACATCCGCGTCATCCAGGTCCTGCTCGGCCATGCCAAGCTGGACAATACCGCCCTCTACGCCCGGGTCGCGACCCGGACGGTGCGCACCGTGACCAGCCCGCTCGACAAGCTCGGCATGTTCAAGACCGGAGAGATCGCACCCGCCGGCTGAGGCGGTGCGCACCTCGCTCGAGGTCGCCGACATCTTCCGTGCCGCCGGGTCCGCCTATCGGGCGGCCCATGCCGGCCACCTCAGCCTCGGCCAGCTCAAGGTGATGTCGGCCATCGAGACCTGCCGCACCGCCGCCCTCGGCGGCCATGTCGAGGGCTGCCAGGACTGCGGCCACCGCCGCATCGCCTACAACAGCTGCCGCAACCGGCACTGCCCCAAGTGCCAGGCCGCCGCCGCGCGCGACTGGCTGGCCGCCCACGAAGCCGACCTGCTGCCGGTCGGCTACTTCCACGTCGTGTTCAGCCTACCCGCCGAGCAGGGCTGTTCAACGCTGCTGGATTGGCCGTGTTGAGTCTGCTCCGTCACACCTGCGATGCGAAGTGAGCGGGGTCATCGCAAGAGGGATACCCGAGCTGGCCAATGTCTGACCTTTGCGACGGCAACTGGGTTGGAGGTTGCCGTGGCTGCGTTTTCGCCGTTGCTGGACGTGCTGGCGGACGTTCCCGACCCGCGCCGGGCACAGGGACAACTCTACAGGCTGCCCCATGTGCTGCTGTTTTCCATCCTGGCCATCGTGACCGGGTGCAATTCGTATCGTGGTATCGTCACCTTCATCGACGTCCACCGCCGCAGGCTGAACGCGGCTTTCGGCCTGAAGTGGCGCCGCGCGCCGGCGCACACCGCGGTCCGCTACATCCTCCAAGGGCTCGACCCGGCCGGGGTGGAAGCGGCCTTCCGCCGCCATGCCGCGCTGCTGCAGGCGGCGCGTGCCACGCCTGGGCAGGGCAGCATCGCGCTGGATGGCAAAACGCTGCGCGGCAGCTTCGACAGGTTCAACGACCGTGCTGCTGCCCAGGTGCTGAGCGCGTTCGCCACCGACACCGCGCTGGTTCTTGCCCATGTTGATGTTGCCGAGAAATCCAACGAGATCCCGGCGGCTCAGACGCTTCTGGCCGAACTCGGCGTTGCCCCTGGCACCATCGTCACGCTCGACGCGCTGCACTGCCAAAAAAAACATTTCGAGGCCGCCGCAGCAGCCGACATCGCCCTGATCGTCGGCGTCAAAGACAACCAGCCGACCCTGCGCCAAGCAATCCAGGAGGTCTCGGCCACCACGGCGCCGCTCGGGTCCGCCCACAGCCACGACAAGGGCCGCAACCGCGACGAACGCCGCACCGTCACCGTCTTCGATCCCAATGGCATGTTGGCCGACACCGACTGGCATCCGCACGTCGCCGCCATCATCCGGGTCGAGCGCGACGTCTACACCCGCAACGCCAAAAGCGGGCTGCTGCGTCACTCCGCCGAAACGGCCTTCTACGTCGCGAACACGCCGGTCACCGCCACCTGCGCCGCCGAGGCCATCCGTGCGCACTGGAAGGTCGAGAACACCTCCCACTACAGCCGAAACGTCACCTTGGGCGAGGACCGCTCGCGCATCCGCACCAACCCCGGCGTGTTCGCCCGCCTGCGCAGCTTCGCCTTCAACATCCTCAAGGCCAACCAAACCGACTCCCTCAGCCAGGACCGCTACCGCGCCGGTTGATCCTCCCTTGGTTCTGTGGACACCCAGAGGAAAGATTCAAGCTGGAGGTGTTTGATGGATCAGCAGGCGATGGGATCGAAGCCGCGCTCCTACACGGAAGATTACAAGCGCCAGGTCGTGGACCTGGTGGCCAGCAGCGGTCGGACCGCGACGGCTGTTGCGGCCGAGGTGGGCCTGCACCCGACGTTGCTGTGCCGGTGGATGCGGCAATATGGGGCAAGCGGGAACAAGGCCGAGGCGGCACGGCCGCCGGCGCCGTCTGCGTCCAAGCTGCTGTCTGTTCCCACGGCCGACCAGGCGGCCGAGATCGCGCGGCTGCGGCGGGAGTGCGACCGGCTGCGCATGGAGCGGGACATTTTAAAAAACGAGTTCGGGCCGGCTGCCCGCCTGTGGCGGGAGAAACGGGAGGGGGTATGGTTGGGCCGAGGGGAGCGGCCGTAGGCTTTCTGGTGGACTTGACCCCGTTAAAAAACGTGGCCCATGGGCTGTTGCGGACTTGCGTGTGGTGACGCCCTCGGGCGATCCCGGTTAGGAAGTTGATCAACTCCCGCAGCCCAGCCCCTCTCCGTGTTTCCCATGCAGGAGGGTTCATCCATGCCTCAAGCGAAGCGGTCCCGCAATCGGCGGGAACTGTCGCCGGTTCATCCTGACGCCGCGGCCATCGACGTTGGTGCCACCATGCACGTGGCAGCCGTTGGGCCGGACCGCGATGAAC